>CAMBQS010000435.1 GCA_945870015.1 Desulfocicer vacuolatum DSM 3385 | reverse complement strand
TCTATCCTGTCCCGGAATTCAATGGCGCCGGCGGGTACGGGTATGATCTCACCATAAGATTCAGCGATGACGCCCAGGTTCTTCAGACTGCCCTGCCATAAATTTTGGGGGGAAACCATGTGGCTGACCGCCCTAGGGTGGCAGATCATTCTGGCCTCTGGGTAATGCGCCGGCAAAGCCCCGGTTCCTCCGGCATGATCAATGTGGATATGGGTGAGCAGGATGTAATCCAGCCGCTTGACGCCGATCTTTTTTAAAGCGCCGGTCAGTTGGTTGATAGAGTATCGGGGGCCGGGGTCGACCAGAAAGGCAATGTCATCACTTTTATACAGCCAGGCACCGATGAAATTACGAAACCCGGTCATTTTCTGATCAAGAGAAATCAGGTAAAGATTCGGATTTATTATCGAGTATGACATACCGGTCCACGCTCCGTTAATGAACTCCTATGAATGTTCTTCATAGCCGCCCCCCTTCCTTTTCCAACCGCTCCAGCAATCCGCGGCCTTTTTCCGTGAGCCGGTATTTCTGGAGGCGACTGGTGGGTTTTTTGGGGATGGTACGCTCCACCAGTCCGTCGTTGATGATCTGATCGAGGTAATTACGCTGGAAGGTTTCGCGGTGGCGGAGACCCGTTGATTCCTGGATTTCCCGGCTGCTGAGCGGTCTAAGCGCACAGGCGGTCAAGGCCCGGATGAGCCAGGGATTGACCTGTCCGGCGACCTGTCCGGTGACCTGTCCGGCGACTTGTCCGGCGACTTGTCCGGCGACTTGTCCGGCGACTTGTGCCGGTTTGGCACCTGGCTCAGACGTTTTCCTTTGAATCGTCAGCACAAAAAACCCTCCGTCGATCCTGATTTCAGGTTCGGCAAGTCCGGCTTTTCTGCATCGCCGGATCCCTTTTAAGCGCCTGGCTGGGCTTTCTTTTTTTAGCTTTAATTTGGGAAATTGCATCATCCAGGGATATATCACCCAGCCAATTCTCACGCTCTTTTGTATAGTCGCCTCGGCCTACCGAAAACTGATTCAGAAACCGAATGGTATCAACTACACCCATTTCTTTGAATAGAATGTGGGTAGCTTGGCGGCTAATTTCAGATATCGATCTTGTTTCTGTATTCATATATCTAACTCCATCACCAGTTCAGTGGGGGATACCACCTTGGTATTTATTTTATCGAAGCTTCTGGCTTTTTTCAAAAACTTATCATCACATGTGCAAAAATAATCAACTTTTGAACCGGATGCAAATGCCAGATGCAAAGCGTCCAGAGGTTTCAAGCCTAAAGCTCCAAACCTTCTGGCCAGAGATTCTATTTTTGTTGTCAACTCAACAGATTCCTTTGCTATTTCAAGAATTGCTAAAGCGTCGTCCTTACGATCCTGATCGGAAATGCGACCAATCTCGAATAGCAGAGCATCTGATGAGATAAGCTTCAAACGATCTGACTCACACAATGCAAGGATGACGAGTACCGCTTCAGCCACGGTGTCTGTCCTGCGATCAGCGGTGTTAAAACCCTCTCCCCAAATATTAATGAAAAAATTGAGGGGGGTAGACAAATTTCATTTTTTTCATTAAAATCCTCTTTCCCAAATTAGGAGAACGTTGCAGATAAACGGTGCAAATGGAGCGCAGCGGAATTTGCACCCGAATTAATTTGCCTTGTTATGTTTGGTTATTTCATTAATATTATTTTGTATTTTTTTAAATAACTCAGATTTAGATTCAAACCATTTTAGACAAAGGACACATGCTGATAAAACGGTGGCTTGATGCAAGGTGAATAATAAAACAGCATATATGGCCTTAATAGCTGTGTCATGTCCTTTGATTGACCCGCCGATATGAACTTCGTATGAATTATTCCCAGTCATATTCATGGAGTAACTAAAACTTGATAAATTTGCATGAGTGATATCACTCAACCACGAATAAGCCATTTGATTTACATCATCACTCGCATTTACTATGACATCTCTAACCGTAACTTCTTGGACTTTTTCTAACCGTTTCCTATCCCAACTTGGTTTGAACTGCTTCCCATTCAGCCATTGATCCGCATGCTTCTCTTCTGGATCAAGCAGAATTGCTTGCAATAGAAGGAGCGTTTCAAGTGCATTCCTGGTTGAAAGCGCAGCATCTATCAAAAGGCCTTTTTCCAGAAGAATTTGCGAACTAAGAATATGATTTATTGATTTACCAAGTAAAAGAAACGTTGTGTTTTCAAGGGGCTTCTTAGCCCCAGAAAACTGCTTGCCTGTATCCTCAGATAACAAGATAAGATCGTTCAAAAGCCTGTTAAAATCACCAAACTTTTTAGCAAAGTCTAATGAGTTTGCATCCCAATGTTTTTTAAACTTTTGAATTTTCACAGTTCCTTCTTAAAACAAGTAATTGTGCACTAATCCCGCAGAAGTTCAACAGAAATATCCATGGCAGCCGCCAGCTTTTCAAGGGTGGCGGACCTGTTCGGGTTCTCTGCCCGCTCCATCTGGGACAGGGCGGCCTGGGTTATCCCGGCTTTTTTTGCAACTTCTCTTTGCTTTTTGCCCAGATAAACCCGCCATGCTTTAACAAGATTATATCCTTTTTTGATCACAAGCCCCACAACTTCATGGGGAACAGCATCATCCTCTTTATACTCCGGGAAGGCTGACAGAAAATCATTGTACGGGATCACGGCAAAAGCAGGAACCCCGTCCTGTTCCAATATTTGAACATTAATAGGTGGTTTCATTTCTTTTCTTGACCTCTTCAATATAAATAATATTTAAATCAGCAGTAAAAAAAACTCTCCAGTTTCCAACCCTCAATCTGTACTCTTCTCTATCCACAAGCTTTTTCACATTCCGGCAATCCGGAAAATGTCTTAACGTATCAACAGCATCGTATATTCTGTTCCGGGTCTGGATATTTTTTATTTTCCTGAGTTGTTTGAGCGCCTTTTTCTGCCACTTGATCTGATTCATAACTTATAATTATGTTATAAATATAAG
>CAMBQS010000434.1 GCA_945870015.1 Desulfocicer vacuolatum DSM 3385 | reverse complement strand
TGGAAATGATGAGTCAGCCAAACCGGGAGAAGATTTTAAAAAATCTTCTCCACAGCCTCTCCGCTTCTTTTGATTATATCATTATTGATTGTCCGCCTTCTCTCAGTTTGCTGACGCTCAATGCCATGACCGCGGCTGATTATATCCTGATCCCTCTGCAAAGTGAATTTTATGCCCTGGAGGGGCTGGGTCAGTTGCTTCAGACCGTTAAAAAAATAAAGGAAAGTTTAAACCCGAGTCTTCGCATATCCGGCATTGTATTAACCATGTTCGACAAAAGGACGAACCTTTCATTACAGGTTGCTGAAAATGCGGAAAAATATTTCAAGGAGCTTGTTTTTAAAACCAGAATTCCAAGAAATGTAAGACTTGGAGAGGCGCCCAGCTTTGGCAAGCCGATCATACACTATGACAGCGCCTCAACCGGTTCGGTAAATTATCTCAGACTTGCAAAAGAGATCATGAAGGCCTGCTGATTAATTATTTGTTTTTTTCAAGTGGATATAAGCATGAAGAGTGAAAAGCAAAAAATAAAAAACAATCCAGCTCCATCCGTTGGGAAAAAACAGGTGCTGGGGCGTGGTCTGGATGCGCTGTTTCCGGATATTGGATCCATGGATACCAAGGCCAGGGATTATTTTCAATGCGATATTGATGTGATTCGTCCCAATCCCTATCAGCCCAGAAGAAAATTTTCAGAAGATGAGCTGACAGAACTCAGCCATTCCATTAAGGAACAGGGAATTCTTCAGCCGCTTCTGGTTCGAAGAAACAGTGACGGGTATGAGCTGATTGCCGGAGAGAGACGTCTCCGGGCCTCGAAAATCGCAGGACTCAGCCAGGTTCCGGTGGTGGTGAAAGAAATAACGGATACGGAACTGCTTGAGGCATCGATCGTTGAAAATATTCAGCGTGAAGATCTGAATCCAATGGAAGAGGCGGAAGCCTATCAGCGACTGATGGATGAATTCAGCATGACCCAGCAGCAGGTTGCTGTGCGGGTAAGCAAAAGCCGGTCTGCGGTAGCCAATTTTCTGCGTTTATGTCAATTGCCCCTGCCGATAAAAGAAAGTCTTATGGACAATGTATTGAGCATGGGCCATGCCAGGGCTTTGCTGGGTATTGAAAACGCTTCACAGCAGACGAAAGTCTGGCAGACGGTCATATCCAAAGGGTTTTCCGTTCGTCAGACAGAAGCGCTGGTCAAAAAGTTGAAATCCAAACCCAGAGAGGTGGTTCCCAAACCGGATGAACCCTACTTTAACTCATTGTCTGAAGATCTTTCCCGCCGGTTTGGCACCAAGGTCAATATCAAAAAAAATGGAGAAAGAGGAAAGGTTGAGATTGAGTTTTACAGCAATGAAGATCTGGACCGCTTATTGGAACTTCTTCAGACATAGAGGCCTGCTATCCAAACAATAACCTGGCAAAACAGATATGGCGCTACACATTATTATTGATGGATATAATTTGATTCGACAGTCCAGATCGCTAAGTCTTATAGACCAGGAAGATATTCAGTCCGGAAGAGAAGCCCTGATCCGGATGCTGGCTGCATACAAAAAGATCAAAGGGCACATGATTACCGTTGTTTTTGACGCCATGTATTCCAATGCGGTTTCCCGGCAGACAGAAAGCATTCAAGGCATAAAAGTCATTTTTTCCAGACAGGGTGAGCTGGCGGATGCTGTTTTGAAACGCCTGGCTGAAAAAGAACGGGAAAGGGCATTGGTCGTCAGTTCAGACAACGAGATTTTGAATGCAGCCGAAGCTTGCGGGTCGGCAACCATTTCATCCATTGAATTTGAAGACAGGATCTCCATGGCATCCTATATTGATAATAAAGGCTTGAATTCGATGGAGGATGAAGAATATGGATGGGAACCTACCACCAAAAAAGTCGGCCCCAGCAGAAAACGATCAAAGAAAGAACGGAAGCAGCAAATGAAAATTCAAAAAATATAAGAGTGAATATGAAACAGATCTGTATCATTGACGGGCAGGGAGGCGGTATCGGTAGTGCAACGATTAAAAAACTGCGGGAACACTTTGAGGAATCAATTGATATTATCGCCCTGGGAACCAATGCAATTGCAACAGCCCAGATGCTCAAGGCAAAAGCCAATCGAGGTGCATCCGGGGAAAATGCAATTGTTCAGACCGTGCAGAAGATGGATATGATCATCGGTCCGATTGGAATCATTATGGCAAATTCCATGATGGGAGAGGTTACGCCGGCAATTGCAGCAGCGATTGCCTCAAGCCCGGCCAAAAAAATCCTGATTCCGCTTTCTCAGGAAAATATAGAGATTGCCGGGTTGACTCCGCAGCCTCTTCCGCATTTAATTGAAGAGCTTGTTCAGGAGCACCTTCAAGAGTTACGAACCAAATAGGGATACAACATCCTCTTGTAGAATAAAAAAGGAGTACATATGTGTGAGGCAAATGCTTATCTTGTTGGAAAAGAAGGAAATACACTGGTTATGGAAGCGGTTGACACGGTCGAACCCGAAGGCGATGGCGTAAAACTGATCAGTATTTTCGGCGAACAGAAATTTGTGAAAGGAAGCATTCTCTCCCTGGCACTGGTGGATCATAATATCTTTCTGAAGCCCAAAGAATAAAATTGACGAAAATCTATATCGCAAAAACATCCGGCTTCTGTATGGGTGTGCGGCGGGCTGTTGAAATGAGTCTGGATGCATCCAACAGCAGCAAAGGGCCGATCAGCTCCTATGGGCCCTTGATTCATAATCCTCAGGTTCTTGAATTACTGGAAGAAAAAGGGATTCATGCCATCAAGGAAATCCCGGAAAAGGGCTCCGGCACCATACTGATCCGGGCCCATGGCGTACCTCCTCAGATTAAAAAACAACTGATTGCCGCAGGCTACACCGTAAAGGATGCTACCTGTCCGCGTGTCATAAAGGTTCAGACCATTATCCGAAAACATGCTGCCAAGGGATATTCCGTTATCATTGTGGGTGATAATGATCATCCGGAAGTGATCGGG
>CAMBQS010000433.1 GCA_945870015.1 Desulfocicer vacuolatum DSM 3385 | reverse complement strand
AGAAGAAAAGATAAAATATCAGATGTCTGCCGAAGATCTCAAAAAACGCATCAGGGAAGAAATCGAAAACTATTGTTCTAAGGAAAAAATATCCCCTGACCAGCTCCGGTCAGGAAGCCGTATCGGCCGGCTGCCTAAAATAAGAAAAGAGATTGCAGTTGTTTTAAAGATACAATATGATTATGGATGGCTCCAAAATAGAACTTCTCGAATATTTAACCGGAGATGACCATTGTAATTCTACTGTGCGGAGGGTCTAAAAAATCTCAGTCAAAAGATATTCAGTTGGCGCAAGCATATTGGGCTGACTTCCAAAAGAGGGTGAAATGAAAAAAGTAACAGAAAAATACGAAAAAAATCTCAAAGAAGATCTTCTTGATCCTGTTGAGGCCGCAGAATATTTAAAGGCCGCATTGGAGGATGGCTCTCAGGAATTGTTTTTAATGGCGTTAAAAGACATTGCAAATGCAAAGGGTATTTCTGAAATAGCACGAGAAACGAAACTCAACCGTGAGAATCTTTATCGAATTCTTTCAACACAAGGAAATCCAAAATTAAAAAGTTTGAGTTCTGTTCTTCATAGTGTTGGATTAAAACTGTCCGTTGAAGTGGCAATTCAAATTAAGAACTATTCACCGAACAAAACCCATCAGGCGACCTCGTAAACTATGTGGCTGAGCCTGGTTGTTATTCATCCTTGGTAGTAAATACAGTTTCAGCGCAGAGACAACACCGGCTACATAAACGCGGCTGTTCCGGCGTTTCTGAAAGGGCGCGTCGTCAAATCCGATCACGCGGATTTGCAGGTTGCGTTCAATCAGCTTTTGTAATGATTTCATAAAATCCCAAAATCCTATTTCATCAATCCCGGCAGAAAGGTCGCAATCTGCGGAAAAGGAATCAGGATAATCGTGGCAACCAGCAGGGCGATCAGGAGTGGAACAATGCCCTGAAAAATGGTTTGAAGGGGCACATCCCTGGCAACCGATTTTACGACATATACGTTGATACCGACCGGTGGCGTGATCACGCCGATCTGGGTGACCAGAACGATAACCACCCCGAACCAGATCGGATCATAGCCGAGAGAGCTGATCACCGGATAAAAAATCGGAACCGTAAGCATGATCAATGCCAGGGCGTCGATAAAGCATCCTCCTGCCAGATAAACCAGAATGATCAACCCCATAATGGCGAAAGAAGGCAGGTTGAGTCCGGCTACCCAGTTGGCAATATCAAACGGGATCCGGGTGATAGCCAGGAAATGGCCGAAAACAGTGGCTCCTGCAACAATGACCAGAATCATGCAGGAGATACGGGTGGTTTCCAGCAGGGATTGGATGATGCCTGAAAAATGGATCTGCCGGCGGATCAGGGAGATGACAATCGTACCAAAAGCGCCGACGGCACCGGCTTCCGTAGGTGTAAACAGACCGAAAAAAAGACCGCCCATCACCATGATAAACAGCAGAATGGTTTCGATCAGGCCGTAAAGAGACTGAATTTTTTCCTTCAAACTGGATGCCGGTCCTTTGGGTGCCAGATCCGGGTTCAGGGTCACCCAGATGATAATGGAAAGGATAAACAGACCCGTCAGCAAAATGCCCGGAAGGATACCGGCCATGAAAAGTTTGCCGATGGATTGTTCTGTCATGATTCCATAGATGATAAAGATAACGCTGGGCGGTATGAGAATCCCCAGGCTTCCCCCTGCGGCGATCACACCGGTTGACAGGCTGTCCTTGTATCCGTATTTTTTCATCTCCGGATATGTGACAGATGCCATGGTGGCTGCGGTTGCATTGGTCGATCCGCAGATCGCGGAAAAACCAGCACAGGCTCCGATGGTGGCAATGGCAAGGCCTCCCGGCCAGTGGCCCATGAATTTATATGCAGCATAGAACAGCCTGCTGCTGATTCCTGCATGAAAGGCAACCTGACCCATGAGGATAAACAGGGGAATAACAGTAAGGTTGTAGGAGCCGAAGATTTGAAACAGGTCTTTGGCCAGCATGTTCAAGGATGCATCAAAACTGATGATATATCCGAAGCCCCCTAGTCCGACAATGGCCATGGCAAAACCAACCGGTGTTTCCAGGAAGATTAAAGCAACCAGAATCAAAATGCCGATAATCCCGATCAGGGTGGGGGTCATTTATTCCTCTTTATGATATATCAGGGTTAAAAACTGGAAAATCAGTACAATACAGAGAGATCCGCAACCAATCGCGGTTCCAAGGATAAATGGATAGATCGGCATTTGAAGGGTAAGCGAAACTTCACCGGCTTTCTTTGAATCAATGGCATCCAGGAGACAATACCAGAAGGCAAATCCAAACAGAACAGAACAGAGAAAGGCATTGAAAGAACGGATTTTCCGGCGCATCTTTTCCGGAAACCGGCTTACAAAAAAATCCACGGCAATATGTCCCTGGTGCAGGGAGGTTTTTGCCAAAGAAAAGGATACAAAAACAGCGCCCAGGAAACCAACCATCTCATAGGTTCCGGGAATGGGGAATCGAAACAGGCGTAAAATCACATCTGCACAGGTCAGTACCATCATGGCGGCAACGGCTGCTGCAGCAATCCAGTTCAGGAACTGAGCGGATGCGGCGATTCTATTTTCCATTTTCTGAAGCATGATTTCATATTCCCCATCCGGAGTCAAACCGGAGTCGTGTTATTATTTCCCCGATTGGATCAGGGTCATCAGTTCGGCAACATATTGCTTGCCGGGAAGCCCCTGCTTTTCCATATTTTGAATATAGTCATCGATAATGGGCTTGACTGCGGTCTTCCATTTCATGTTTTCCTCTTTGGAGAGGTCAATGATGTTGTTGCCCTGCTCAAGGGTATATTTCCGGCCATTGGAATCCGCCTCATTCCATGTTTTTCCATGGATGCTGATCCATTCATTGCTCACATCGGTTATGACCTGTTGGATCTCTTTGGGCAGCTCATTCCATTTGTTCAGGTTCATTACGACAAACATGGAAGTGGTATATCCCACAGCAGCGCAATCGGT
>CAMBQS010000432.1 GCA_945870015.1 Desulfocicer vacuolatum DSM 3385 | reverse complement strand
CAACTGCTCCAACAATTTCGGCCCATACCAGTTTCCGGAAAAATTGATTCCACTGATGATTCTGCACATCATTGAAAAAAAGGAACTGCCTGTTTACGGGGATGGGAAAAATGTCCGGGACTGGCTTTATGTGATAGATCATTGCGAGGCTTTATTAAAAGTTTTTCATGAGGGGACGATTGGTGAAACCTACAATATCGGAGGTGGAACCGAACTCCAGAACATTCAGATCGTCCACCTGCTTTGCGATCTGCTGGATGCAAAACTGGGTCGTTCGGGGAAAAACAGCAGCAGAAATTTAATTCGATTTGTAACTGACCGGCCCGGCCATGACCGCCGGTATGCCATAGATGCCTCTAAAATTGAAAAGGAACTGGGCTGGAAAGCCGGATTTGTCTTTCAGGAAGCGATTGCAGAGACCCTTGACTGGTATATCGATCATATGGATTGGGTGAATGCTGTCCGAAGCGGTGAATACCAGAAGTGGATTGAAAATAACTATGAGAGACGGTAATTCAGTATTTCAAAATTGATCAAGATGAAAGGACTGTAACAGGATGAAGGGAATTATTCTGGCCGGCGGTTCCGGTACCAGGCTGTATCCAATTACAAAAGTAGTCAGCAAACAACTTCTGCCGGTTTATAACAAACCGATGATTTACTATCCATTGTCTGTTCTCATGCTTGCAGGTATCCGTGATATATTGATTATCTCAACTCCTGAGGATCTACCCAATTTTAAAAGACTTCTAGAGGATGGTTCTCAATGGGGTATCTCTTTTACTTATGCTGTGCAGCCTAACCCGGAAGGGCTTGCACAGGCTTTTACGATTGGGAAAGAGTTTATCGGCGATCAAAATGTCTGCCTGATTCTGGGGGACAATATTTTTTATGGACACGGATTGATCGAGCAGTTGAAAGATGCACTTGTCAGAAAATCCGGTGCAACTGTTTTTGGGTACTGGGTAAAAGATCCGGAACGATACGGGGTTGTAAAATTTGATAAAGACGGTCAGGCCATGAATATTGTGGAAAAGCCCAAGGAACCACTCTCAAACTGGGCGGTAACCGGGCTTTATTTTTACGATAATCGCGTTATTGATATTGCCGCGAATCTCAAACCGTCTGCCAGGGGAGAACTGGAAATCACGGATGTCAATAAAACCTACCTGGAAATGGGAGAGTTGTATGTCCAGAAATTGGGCAGAGGTGTTGCCTGGCTCGATACCGGAACCCATGAAAGCCTGATGCAGGCTTCCAATTTTATCGAGGCCATTGAGGAACGACAGGGGCTTCGTGTAGCCAGCATTGATGAAATCGCATACAAGATGGGGTATATTGACAGAAAGCAGGTGGAGGAGCTGGCGCAGAAATTAACGAAAAATAATTATGGCCAGTATTTACTGGATATGCTCAAATATGATGAGAAGTTCATCCTATGAAATTGATACCTACCCAATTAGAAGAAGTGCTGATTATCGAGCCAAGGGTTTTTGAGGACAGCCGCGGGTTTTTCATGGAAACCTATCAGAGAGAACGGTATTTTGAAAATGGTATCTGCTCCGTCTTTGTCCAGGACAATTTTTCATATTCGGTTCAGGGCACGCTGAGAGGACTTCATTATCAGCTCCCTAAACCGCAAGCCAAGCTTGTTCAGGTACTACAGGGAGAAATATTTGATGTGGCCGTTGATATCCGAAAGGGATCTCCTTCTTTCGGGAAGTGGGCCGGCGTTCATCTGAGCCATCAGAATAAACAGCAGTTGTTCATCCCGGAAGGTTTTGCCCATGGATTTATGGTTCTCAGCTCCCTTGCTCTGGTTATTTATAAATCCAGTGATTTTTATGCTCCAGCCTGTGAAGGCGGTGTAATCTGGAATGATCCGGATCTCGGGATAGAATGGCCAATTGATCAACCGATCCTGTCTGAAAAAGATTTACAGTTCGACCGCCTGAAAGATATCGATTCCAATCGATTGCCGGTTTATGGAGAATACAGATGACCATTCTTATTATCGGATGCAAAGGCCAGGTTGGAACAGAACTATGCATTCAGATGGAAAAATTGAAAACCGGTTTTATTTCAGTTGATCTTCCTGAAATCGATATAACCGATCCTTTCTCTGTGGAAAAATATATGGGTTTGCCTCAGGTCCAACTGGTCATCAATGCGGCTGCCTATACAGCAGTGGACAAGGCTGAATCAGATCCGGAAAACGCTTTTGCTGTGAACGCGAAAGGTCCGGGTCTGATTGCACAATTCTGCAAGAATAAAAATATTCCCTTCATTCACATCTCAACAGATTATGTGTTTGATGGAACCAAGAACAGCCCCTATCTGGAAAATGATACAGTATCTCCTGCCGGTGTGTATGGAAAGAGCAAGGCTGAAGGAGATGCCCTGATTCAACGTATTCTGGAAAAACATGTTATTATCCGAACTTCCTGGCTGTGTAGCGCCCATGGTGCAAATTTCGTTAAAACCATGCTCCGTATGGGCAGGGAAAAAGAAACCATCAAAGTGGTCAACGATCAGAAAGGGTGTCCCACATTCGCATCGGATCTTGCAGAAGCGATTATAACAATTACGGACAGGTACTTTGAAAATAAAGACTTGCCATGGGGAATCTATCATTATTGCGGAAAAGGGGAGACAACCTGGTTTGCATTTGCCGAACAGATTTTTACGCTGGCTGGCCGGAACCATACATTTAAACTGAAATCCCTGCTGCCGATTCCAACCTCAGAATATCCCACACCAACCAGAAGACCGATGAATTCCGTATTGAATTGCACTAAGATTATGGAAAATTTCGGGATTCAACCCAAACCGTGGAAGGAAAGTCTGGAAAAAACCCTCACGGATTTATACCTTCAGAATCGCCAATCTACACATCCGGCCAACCATCCTCCTCAGCTTTTCCGATAACACATCAAACCGGGAATATTAGGGACGCGGGAATATTAGGGGAATATTAGGGACGGGGAATATTAGGGACGTCTATGATTTTATGCGTTTCTTTTTAACC
>CAMBQS010000431.1 GCA_945870015.1 Desulfocicer vacuolatum DSM 3385 | reverse complement strand
ATTTGAAGAGTATCTGCGATATTTTTTTTCATTTTTTCATAATAAGGTGACAGTTTCGGTCTTTCCGCAAAAATCGTCGCATCCAGGTTCAAGACCGTGTACCCTTTCTGTTGAATCATCAGACCGATTTTTTTCAGCAATTCGATGCTGTATATATTTTTAAATGCCGGATCACAATCCGGAAAGTGCATCCCGATATCACCCAGGGCTGCGGCTCCCAGAAGAGAATCACAGATCGCATGAACCAGCACATCCGCATCAGAATGTCCCAGCAACCCTTGATGGAAAGGTATGGTTTCTCCTCCCAGGATCAGTTTGCGATCCGGAACCAGACGATGAACATCACTCCCCAAACCAATTCGCATGGTCATTTCCTTTTTTCTGTATCAATCAACGATTAATTGTTTTCAATATATTGTAAAAACAGGGCCACACAGTCCGGACAAAGCTGAGTTCCTTTTTCGTTTTCAATCATTTGAAGGGCATTCTCTTTACAGCATGCCTTTCGATAGGAGCGGTCGCTGGTGAGTGCATGATACGTGTCTGCGACCGCCGTCATTCGTGCCCATAATGGAATTTTTGATCCTTTTAATCCATCCGGATAACCGGTTCCATCCATCCTTTCATGATGAAATTTCACCATATCAACAATATTATGCAGACTGGGTATCGGTTCCAGAATTCCGGCACCAATTCCAGGATGCAATTTGATTTGATTGAATTCTTCATTTGTCAGACGTCCTTTTTTAAATAAAATATTATCCGGAATGCCGATCTTTCCAATGTCATGAAGCCGGCCGCCAAGCAGTCCATTCTCAATTTCGATTTTAGTTGCCCCGGAAAGCGCCAGCATACCGGATACAATTTTACCAACGATTTCTGAGTGTCCTTTTGTGTAAACATCGCGTGCTTCCAGCGCTGCAACCAGGCTGGTGATGCCGGCAACCATTAAATTCCGTTCGGACAACAGCTTTTCTTTTTCATGCAAAAGCAGCAGAAACTGATCAGAGAGTGTTTTTTCAACCATGATCACAAGCTGATCAATGTTAAAAGGCTTGCAAATATAGGCCGATGCGCCATATTTGATCATCCGTTTCATGTAGGCCCGGTCATTATTCGCACTCATCACGACAAACGGAATTTTGGAAAGTTGATCATCGGATTGGACAAACTCCCGGAACTGAAAACCATTCATCACCGGCATATCAATATCACTTAAAATCAGATCCGGTTTAATATTCTTTAAAAGGTCAAGCGCCTGTTGACCGTTTTCTGCGGAAATGGTCTGGTATCCGTTTTTTTCCAGACCACTTTGAACCACAGTGCGTATTGTTTCCGAGTCATCAACAACCATGATCACCTGTTGACGCTGGAAATTGGCCTTTTTGATTATTTCTTTGATTTTTCCGCAGAGCAGCTCTTTTGCATGATCCTTTGAAATGTATTCTGCTGCTCCGGCTTGAAAGCCTCTGTTCACATCCTCTTCAGAATCAAAGGCGCTAACCACAATGACCGGAACACCGCGGGTTTCAGGTCGATTTTTCAATTCACGGCATAATTGGATTCCATCCATGACAGGCATGTCGATATCACTGATAATTACATCAAAATTGTTGTTGATTGCGTGATTCAACCCGATGCTTCCGTTTTCCGCTTCAATTATGTTGACATCCAATGGCTCCAGAAGATTGACCAGACTCTTTCGAATCGCCGGACTGTCATCCACAACAAGAATATTGGTTTTTTTCAATCGGATATTTTCCATCATCGTTACTGTGCAGTGGCTGTAAAAGAAGGAATTGCAAAAAATTTAATGGTCTCTTTTGCCTGTTTGATATAATCTTCACGACCAACCTCAAGCATGGGCAGGAAGAAACTTTCGCCTGATACATAATTATGAATGGAGTTTATGATGGCAAGTACCTGCATTTTGGCTTCCACCGGGCACTTTTTCCGATCCTCTGTAAGTCCCATGGAATAAGCTATATCTGAAATAAATTCAGGAACCTTGGTATCGAAAGTGCTTTCATGCCGATTTTTTGTAAAATATCTGAAAATGGTCATGTTCGATATTTCAGGCCTTTCAAAGAGATAGTCAACCATCGCATCGATCGCAATCTGTAAACGATCTGAAAGAGGTCGGCCCTTGATAATCTTTTCAAGCTCAAGCAGTTTGGTGCGCATACCTTCATTGATGTCCATGACAACCGCTTCATACAGGTCCCCCTTTTCTCCCCAATGATAGTAAAGGGTTGAAATATCAATACCGACTTCTTTGGCAATCATTCTGGTTGTGGTTCCGTGAAAACCATATGTCCCAAAAAGCTTACGGGCGCAGATCAATATTTTGGCTTTCATTGAATCAGGGTTTTGCCTTGCTTTTTCAAGCGGGGTTGCCATCCGTATTCTCCTTTGGATCTTCGAAGTGCGTTTTTCTTATCATGAAATTTTTGTCTTGACAAACCAGCTCTGGAACCCGGAACCGGACTCAACCCTATCACAGTCAAAAGCAAGGCGGAAAATCTATATTACATCATTGGCTCTAAAAACCTGAATCTCTTCCTGGCTGTAACCAAACTCCTTCAGCACACGTTCGGTGCTTTGACCGAACTGATCAGGTTCCCGGTGAATTGAACCCGGTGTGTCACTTAATTTAATGGGGATGCCAAGGGTAGTCGTTGTGGTGCCGCTCTGGCCCGTAACATCGACAAACATTTTCCGTTCTCGAAGGTGCGGATCCTGGACAGCTTCCGAAAGGTTGTTCACCGGAGACCAGCAGAGTTCCAGTTCACCCAGTTCCCGTGTCCACTCCTGCAATGTTTTTTCCGCTATTTTCGTGCGGAAGAACTGGATGATTTCCGCCCGTTTCTGATCATCATATTGATGCGGAATATACTCAGGCACACCCATTTTTTCACAGATGTTTTTCCAGAATCGGGTTTCGACAGCTCCGATTGTAAGATATTTTCCATCTGCAGTTTCGTATGTGTTGTAGCATGCATATCGATGGGAAAGCATGTTATCCCCTCTTTC
>CAMBQS010000430.1 GCA_945870015.1 Desulfocicer vacuolatum DSM 3385 | reverse complement strand
CGGATTGAGCCGCCTTCCGGGATATCATCCAGAAGCATCTCTGCATGACCAATAATGGGATAAAGAATATTGTTGAAATCATGGGCAATGCCACCGGCAAGGATTCCGATGGATTCCATCTTCTGGGTCTGGGTTAGCTGCGCCTGGAGTTTTTCCCGCTCAACCTCTGCCTGTTTGCGCTCGGTGATATCCGAGATAATTCCATGCCAAAGTGTCCCCCCATCTTCTGTTCGTTCAGGCTGAGCCTGGGACCAACGCCATCGCAATCCCTGGCGCGGAAGAATCACCCGGAATTCGCAATAAAAAGTGTTCAATGTCCTTGCTGATTCTTGAATTGCATTGCTAACCATCTCCAAGTCTTCAGGGTGTAGGCGCCCAAATACAGGCATAGCATCTTCCTTCACTTCTTCGGGAGTCACCTCGTAGATATCATTAATACCAGGACTCGACCAGGGAAAGGCAGAGCTACCATCCGGATTGAGACGATACTGGTAAATTACACCCGGTACCAGACAAGCAAGGTTAACAAGGAGATCACGGCTCTGCCTCAGTTTTTCTTCTATACGCCGGGTTTCAGTAATATCCCTGGCCACACCAAACGTACCAATTATTTCTCCCTTATTATTACGCTTAGGCAAGCTGGTAAAATGGCAGGTAATCCCCGATGTGAAGGTAAGTGTATTCTCAAGTGATTCCCCCATTAATGTTCTTTTGTAAACGTCTTTGAGAGAAGCATGGTCTTTTTCTACAAACAAAGGTAAAAAAGACTTTCCTTTGATTTCTTCAACTGAAAGTCCGGTTATTCGCTCCACAGATGAGTTCACCCATGTCAGATTCCCTTCGTTGTCAGCAATATAGGCAAGATCTGACATGTTTTCCAGAAATATTTTTGATTCTTTGAGGGATTCTTCGGCCTTTTTACGGCTGGTGATATCCTGATTTACCCCATAGGTCTTCACTGTTTTGCCATGGGCGTCTTTGACAATGAAATACCGGACATTAATATAACCGACCTCCCCATTAGCGTATAACATCCTGTGCTCTACCTGCCGATTAAAATTGGGACTGTCGGTTTCTATCGCTTTCCGGGTTTCTTCCCCTACCATGTGAACGTCGTCAGGATGAACAAAACGCAAGGCATATTCAGACGA
The DNA here is from genome assembly GCA_945870015.1 of Desulfocicer vacuolatum DSM 3385. Lineage (GTDB taxonomy): Bacteria > Desulfobacterota > Desulfobacteria > Desulfobacterales > SURF-7 > QZKS01. The sequence continues at coordinate 1,882 of CAMBQS010000430.1, read as the reverse complement.
CGACATTGAATACCCTCCTACCTGCTCGGCGGTAGTGCCAAAAATTTTATAAAAATGATCATTAAAAATAAAGAGGTCATTGCCAACATCATATTCCCAGTGCCCGAGACAGGCCATATCCAATGCATTTGACAATTGGAGCTTCAGTTCCATCAATTCTTTCTCAGACTGATTCCGCACTGCCAGCTCCCTTTTCAGCTGACTTGTACGTTGCTCAACCTGCCTTGTTAAAAGGCGATTCGTCACCATTATTCCCGCTATGACGAGCAGAAAAACCAGAAAGGCTGTTACAATAATGATCCAGAATTCCCTGCTTTCTGAAAGGCGTATTTGTCCAAAGGAAATCCATCTGTCCTTGATGGCTTTTTTTTCTTTGTCTGTAATTGAAGACAAGCCCTTCTCCATTATCCGGTTCAATATGGGCCAGTCGTTTCTGGAAGCTATCGCGAGTTTTATATCATAGCCGGACTCACCTGCTATACGGAGGTTTGTAATTCCTTTCTGCTCTATCAAATAGGAAGCCGTTGCCAAGTCAATCACTGCCGCATCTGTCTGATTAAAAGAAACACTCACCAGGGCACTTAAGTCATCTGGCATGAGCACAACATTCAACTCATTGAAATTTTGTGTTAAATATTCTGTAACAGCATAATTTTTTACAAGCGATATCTTCATATTTTTCATTTTGTCAATTGTAAGAGAATCTTTCCGGTCCTTTCTCACGATGATGACATTTGGAATTTTTATATATGGTTTTGTAAATAGAAGATACTTTGAGCGATCCTCTGTTTCGGTAACGGCGTTAACAATATCGATTTCTTTTTTTTGAGCTGAGTTCAGGATTTCATTCAGAGAATTAAACTGAATTTTTTTAATTTTGAAGTTCAGTTTTTTTTCTATGAATTCGATGTATCCGGTCGCCAAACCCCTGTCTATCCCTTTTTCATCGACAAAGGCAAAAGGAGCATAGTTTGTCTCTAATGCCATTGCTATTTTCCCATCATGTGCCGTCAACCATTCTCTTTCCTGGGGGGTTAAGGGATCTTCAACTTGCTTTGTCTCGCATCCGAAAAGAACAAATATCGTTAGCAACGTGACGAGTATTTGAAAAATGTAGCGTATCAATCCAACAGGCATTTTATATTTCGGATTAAGGCTTATGTCCAGAAAGGGTTACAATCAGTCCGTGATAGCATGGATCGCAATTGTTCAAAAAACTGATCAGTTCAAAATATATTCGCAAAAGTCTGTAAAAAAGTACATCAAAAATTCAGAGATTGCAAAAAAAATATTAATCTGATTCGATTTACTCGTGAGCACTTATCATCTGTCAGGAGTTAAATTTCCACATTTACCAATCGCTTCTTTCGCAAGTCCGGACTTTTTGAGATTCGTCATGATACAATATCTGGTATTGACAAGATTTTTGTTTCAGATTCGAAATTCCATTATATGGGAGAGACCAAAATCAAATTTTACAATCTTCCATTAAGGCATATTGGAGTTGTGTTGCGAGTGGCTTTAACTCTCTGAATTAATAAAAGATTTTCACTTTCTCTGTAGAAGTGAGTATCGCTTTTAAATTCAAGGACTTACACGATATTTGAAAAATCCAAAAAAAAACTGGCAACATAATTTTCTCTACGGTTTTTTTTCTCAGATGCCAGTTCTGCAATACTCTGCACATATATAGAGAGAATAAATGCTCTAAAAAAGATATAAATTATAATCGTGCCATGGGACAAGGCTTCACATCTGTGCCTTTGTAGCTTCTTTCGCACAGCCCAGAACACTTTCTCAGGTCTTTATAATCCTCCTATACGAAAGACTGGCGGGGTATTGTTTAAAAAAAGGGGCGGGGTCTGCGGGATCAGGCGGGGTA
>CAMBQS010000429.1 GCA_945870015.1 Desulfocicer vacuolatum DSM 3385 | reverse complement strand
CCTTTGGAAAATACCTGACCTTTCTTGGAAAAATCACAGCCCAGGCCGGTAATTTTTCCACAGGGGATAAATCCTATGTTCCACTTGATTTCAAAGAACATAAAACAGGGGTTCTCATCTGCTTTGAAATCCTGTTCCCGAACATTGCTTCAGGATTTGTAAAAAACGGGGCCGATATCCTTACCACCATTACCAATGATGCCTGGTTCGGACAGACTTCTGCGCCCATGCAGCATTTTTCCATGGCTGTATTCAGGGCCGTGGAAAACCGGCGATCTGTTGCAAGAGCTGCCAATACAGGGATTTCAGGATTTATTGATCCCAAAGGGCAAATTCTTGAAACAACCCCTCTGTTCACAGACAGGGCGATTACACGAGAAATTCCGGCTCTGACCCTCATCAGTTTTTACACCCGATACGGGGATATCTTTACTGTCGGCGCCATGGTTGCTTTCTGTCTGGCTTTCGTGGTAAAAGGCATAAGAAACCCGTTTAGGAGAAATGAAAAATGAGCGCAGAAATAAAACAGACCATTCAAGCCATTCATTCAAAAGCCATGAAGCTCAGGGAGTATCTTTGACCTCCCGGTTAAGCAGAACCGCCTCCGGGAACTTGAACACCTGATTTCAAAAGAAAATTTCTGGGCTGATGCAGAAAAAGCCACTGAATTTTTAAAAGAGAGAACAGTTATTTCAAACCTGGTGGACACCTTTGAGGCCATTAATAAAGATATTGAAGATGCAGAAGTCCTTTATGAGCTTTCCCTGGAAGAATCCGATAAGGACAGTGAATCGGAAGTGGCATCTCTTTTGGCTGATCTGGAAAAAAAATTAAAAAGATTCTCCATTGAAATCACCCTTGACGGTGAAGACGATGCAAGGGATGCTCTTGTTTCCATCAATGCCGGAGCTGGTGGAACAGATTCCCAGGACTGGGCTGAAATGCTGTTTCGGATGTATACAAGGTGGACCGATAAAAAAGGATATAAATATGAAATCCTTGATTATCAGCCGGGAGATGAGGCCGGAATCAAAGGAGTCACCCTTCGCGTATCCGGCATCAACTGTTTCGGGTTCATGAAGGTTGAATCAGGAGTCCACCGCCTGGTGCGGATTTCACCCTTTAATGCGAGCGGAAAACGTCAAACATCTTTTGCTTCGGTCTTTGTTTATCCTGAAATAAAAGATGAAATCATCATCGATATTGACGAGTCGGATCTCAGGATTGATGTCTTTCGTGCCAGCGGGGCAGGCGGCCAGCATGTCAACAAGACCAGTAGTGCAGTCCGGATCACCCATCTTCCCACTGGCGTCGTGGTCCAATGTCAGCAGGAATCCTCCCAGCACCGGAACCGGGAAATTGCTTTTAAGGTCTTAAAATCAAGGCTTTACCAGCTTGAAAAACAGAAACAGGACAAAAAAATGCAGAGCCTCCATGATGGCAAAGACGATGCTGCCTGGGGAAATCAGATCCGATCTTATGTGCTGCATCCTTACCGTCTCGTCAAAGACCATCGCACCAATTTTGAAGTGGGGGATATAGACAGGGTTCTCAACGGCGACCTGGACCCCTTTATCGAAGGAGTTCTGTTGTCGTGAAAATAGATCCCTTCCTCATTATTGAAAAATTTTATCAGCCCGGAACAAAGAGTTACGACATCCTTGTGGATCACAGCCGGATTGTGACGGAGAAAAGCCTTGACATTGCCGGGCGACTGCCGCATCTGAACCCGGATCTGGGATTTATTCAGACCGCAGCTATGCTGCACGATATCGGCATCTTTCTCACCCGGTCCGAATCCATCGGCTGCTTTGGCAAGGCGCCTTATGTCTGTCACGGGTATCTTGGCCGCGAGCTCCTGGATGAGCTCGGATTGCCGCCTGAATACGGGCTGGTCAGTGAACGGCATACCGGAGCCGGGATCACAAAGGAAAATATCCGCTTGAACAACCTTCCTTTGCCGGAAAGGGATATGGTTCCCATCAGCATTGAAGAAAAAATCATCTGTGCCGCAGACAAATACCATTCCAAAAATCCAAAATTTTCAGACAGAAACATTACCACGGCAGAGGTGATTGAAGAACTTCAAAAGATAAACAGCGATCATGCCGAAAGATTTACCCTCTGGGCTGAAGCATTCCGATTGTGATAAGACTCATGAAAACGCATTGCCTGTGATTTTTGCCACATAATTTCTTGTTTCTGCAGGCATTTTGCTCCGACGGGAATCCAAATTCCCCATGCCCCAGTTGTAGGCAGCCAGGGCGTGCGGCACGCTTCCATCATAGCGATCCAGAAGTTTTTTCAGATACCGCGTTCCTGCCATGATGTTCTCAGTCGGATCCAGGGGATTCTTTACACCCAATTCCTTTGCTGTTTCCGGCATGAGCTGCATCAACCCCATGGCCCCTTTGGATGAAACCGCATCGGGATTAAAACTGCTTTCCGCTTCTATCACACCCCTGATGAGGTCGGAATCCACACCGTAGCGAGACGAAGCTTTTTGGATGATCCCGTCAATATTATGATTACCGAAACCATTCGTATCAGGTTCCACTGTTTTTTCAACAGTCCGGTCAGATGCCTGAGCCCTCGGCTGCTCAGTTTCTGACGGAGCCTGTCGAATCCTTGACAATAGAGATTTTTTCTTTTCTCCACTGGGAAGGATCGCTTTGAGATCCTTCATCAAAGAGTCCTCAACCTTATCTTCCCCTTCAGCATCGGACATGATTCGCAGTAAGCTTTCATTCATCTGCAGCTTCATCCTCTGGCATAACTCCAGGGCTTTTTGGGCTTTTAAAGAGGATTCCGACTGATCCGGCAGAATTGCTGATGATTCCGCACTGCTTGAGATTTTCTTTAAAAGACAAAGAAAAGAGTCTGGTTCAACAGCACCCTTTATTACTGCGCCTTCTCTTCCGGTGAGTGTCCCTGAAACTGGACGAAATCCGGAATTGCCGATTGGATTATCAAAATGAATACCCATAAAAAATCGCTTTCCCACTTAAAATCATAAATTCACTTCATCATGATAATCCGCCATGGATAAAATAAGACG
>CAMBQS010000428.1 GCA_945870015.1 Desulfocicer vacuolatum DSM 3385 | reverse complement strand
GATTCTGTTATCACGACTTTATCACCAATTCGACATTCGTTGTTTTCATCATGAGCAGTAAACTTGTTCTGCCTTTTAATGTACTTTTTATACAGCGTGTGCTTAACAAGCTTTTCAACCTGTATAACAACGGTTTTGTCCATTTTATCGCTGATAACCTTCCCTACAACCTGTCTCTTATTTCCTCGAATTTTCATGGCAACTATTCTATTTAAAAGGTTATTTTGTTTGCATCTGCCGAATAACAGTTTTTACTCTTGCAATATCTTTTCTGGTCTGTTTCATCTTGCTTGAATTCTCAAGCTGACCTGTTTCATTCTGAAAACGAAGGTTGAAATAGGTTTCTTTTAGCACATTAGCCTTCTTCACCATTTCATCCAGACTGAGTTCTTTTATCTCACTGATTTTCATAAATTATCCCCTTTCAACAAATTTGGTTTTAATGGGGAGCTTGTGAGCAGCAAGTCTGAAGGCTTCCATTGCCAATTCCTTTGGAACACCTTGCATTTCATAAAGGATTCTCCCAGGACGAATAACGGCTGCCCAGCCTTCTGTGGGTCCCTTACCCTTTCCCATCCTGACTTCAGCCGGTTTTTTGGTAAACGGTTTATCCGGGAAGATCTTAATCCACATTTTCCCGCCTCTCTTGACATGTCTTGTCATAGCGATACGAGCGGCTTCAATCTGTTTAGATGTGATTAAACCACATTCGGTCGCTTGCAATCCAAATTCACCGAATGATAGTGTTGATCCTCGGCGGGCGGAGCCTGTCATACGCCCTCTCTGACATTTTCTGTATTTAACTTTTTTTGGACTCAGCATGTCCTTCCATCTCCTGTCCGGTCAATCTCCGGCTATTCAGTCTTTTTCAAGACCTCACCTTTGAATATAAAAACCTTTATGCCGATGAGCCCAAAGGTCGTTTTCGCTTCCGTAAAACCATAATCGATATCTGCACGTAACGTGTGCAGGGGAACCCTTCCTTCACGATACCATTCCGTTCTGGCCATTTCTGCTCCTCCCAGTCTTCCGGAACAGATGATTTTAACGCCCTTTGCACCAAACCGCATGGCTGAAGACACTCCTCTTTTCATTGCTCTCCGAAAGGCAATCCTGCGAATAAGCTGATTGGCAACATTTTCTGCAACTAGCTGGGCATCAATCTCTGGTTTTCTGATTTCCTGAATATCAATAGAAACTTCCTGTGAAATCACTTTTTGTAATTCCAGTTTGAGAAGTTCAATTTCAGAACCTTTTTTACCGATAACAATCCCGGGCCTTGCCGTATAGATACGAAGTCTGACATGCTTGGAAGATCTTTCAATCTCTACCCTAGAAATGCCGGCATGATTAAGCTTTTTTTTGATGAATTTCCGAATCTTATCATCCTCTAAAATAAAGGCTGCATAATTCTTATCTGCGTACCAGCGTGATTCCCATGTCTTAACAATACCGATTCGCATACCTACGGGATTTACTTTTTGACCCAAGACGTTTCCTCCTTTTTACACAGCATCTTCTGCTACAATAACAGTTATGTGGCTAGTTCTTTTCAAAATTCGGGAGCCTCGTCCTCTTGCTCGTGCCCTAAATCGCTTTAAGGTCGGCCCCTGATCAACCAAAATGTTTCTGATAATCAGAGTATCCACATCCATATTCAGGTTCTGATCCGCATTCGAGATTGCTGATTTTAAAACTTTTTCAACAAGCCCTGCTGATTTCTGTGGCATAAACTTTAAAATGTTGAGTCCGATTTCCGCTGGTTTACCTTTGACAGCACCCACAATCTTCCGGACCTTCTGCGGAGATATTCGTACATATTTTGCGACAGCTTTCGCCTCCATCTCATCATTCCTTATATTCGATGTTCTTTTAGCCTATGGAATTTACTTTTTAAGTCTAGTCTTTTTATCACCTGCATGACCATAAAAGGTTCGAGTAGGTGAAAATTCTCCCAATTTATGGCCAACCATGTTTTCAGAAACAAAAACAGGAACGAATTTTTTTCCATTATGCACTGCCAGAGTGAGGCCAACCATTTCCGGAACAATCGTTGATCTTCGAGACCATGTTTTAATTACATGGGCACTCCTTGTATCTTGAGCATTCGAAATTTTTTTCATTAAATGGTCATCTATGTAAGGACCTTTTTTTAGCGATCTTGGCATATCTTCTCCTGAAACCAGAACCAGGTTCATATTGTTCTGAAGCCTAAACTATCTCTTCTTCCTTCTTTTCACGATGAATTTATTCGTGGTCTTATTTGTTCGAGTACGATATCCTTTTGACGGAGTGCCCCACGGTGAACAAGGATGTCGTCCGCCCGAAGATCGCCCCTCACCACCGCCCATGGGGTGATCAACCGGATTCATAGCAACGCCTCTGACCTTTGGACGTCTGCCGAGCCATCGAGTTTTTCCGGCTTTACCCATCGACAGGTTCTCATGGATTACATTCCCGACCTGCCCGATTGTGGCCATACATTTCAACAGAACCTTTCGGACCTCACCAGATGGCAGTTTGACCAGAGCGTAAGGAGTCTCTTTTGCCATTAGTTGTGCGAATGCTCCGGCGCTGCGTACGATCTGCCCACCTTTTCCTAATCGCAACTCGATATTGTGTATCTGTGTTCCCAGAGGAATATTTCCAAGAGGAAGCGCATTGCCCGGTTTAATATCCGCGTCAGGGCCTGCCATTACTGCATCACCAACTTTTAAATTCACTGGTGCCAATATATATCGTTTTTCACCATCCGCATAATACAACAGCGCTATTCTTGAACTTCGATTTGGATCATACTCTATCGTCGCAACTTTTGCCGGAATCCCCGGTTTATCTCTTCTAAAGTCGATCACCCGGTAATGTCTGCGATGTCCGCCTCCACGATGGCGACATGTAATCCGTCCATAAGAATTTCTTCCGCTTTTCTTATTTATCGGCCTGAGAAGACTCTCCTCCGGAGTTGTGGTTGTGATCTCTTCAAAAGATGAATACTCTTGAAACCTTCGACCCGGCGATGTTGGTTTTACTTTCTTAACTGCCATTATCTGCTCCTAGATCTA
>CAMBQS010000427.1 GCA_945870015.1 Desulfocicer vacuolatum DSM 3385 | reverse complement strand
ATATTGTCCTGCATATCAATCTCTGTGAATTACCAGCTTGATTTGGTAACACCCGGAAGCTTGCCTTCTGATGCAAGTGTCCGGAAACAGATTCTGCAAATACCGGCTTTTCTGATAAATCCTCTTGGTCTACCGCATAGGGGGCATCTATTATATGCTCTTACAGAAAATTTTGGTTTTCTGCCTGCCTTTACGATCAAAGCTGTTTTTGCCAAGCCTTCCTCCTTAGAATCCTTAATTTTTAAAGGGCATCCCTAAAAATTTCAGTAATGCTTTGCCCTCTTCATCTGTTTTGGCAGTGGTAACCACCGTCACATTAAGACCCTTGATACTTTCAGTCTTATCATAATCAATTTCAGGGAAGATAATATGCTCAGTAATACCAAGGCTGTAGTTTCCCTTGCCGTCAAAAGCCTTTCCTGATATCCCCCTGAAGTCCCTGACACGCGGTAAAGCAATATTCACAAGCTTTTCAAAAAAATCAAACATCTTTTCACGGCGCAGGGTAACTTTGCATCCAATAGGCAGACCCGTCCTGAGCTTAAAATTTGCAATGGGTTTTTTGGCCCGCGTAACAACCGGTTTCTGTCCGGCAATCAGTGCAAGCTCGGAAGCTGCCGACTCAATGATCTTGGGGTTTCTGACTGCTTCTCCCAACCCCATATTCAATACTATTTTCTCAAGTTTGGGAACCTCGAAGACATTTTTATAATGAAAGGTCTCCTTCAGCTTGGGAACAACGTCGGTATTGTATTTTTCCTTAATGGTTGACATGTATGATCTCCATCTTTGGTCTTAAGAATCTATCTGCTGATTGCATTTTTTACAGATTCTAACCCGTTTTCCATCTTCCAGTGCTTTTATCCCGATCCTGGTCGGTTTGACGCATGAATTGCACATAATCATGACATTCGAGATATTGACCGGCATGGGTTTTTCAATAATACCACCTTGCGGAACTTTCTGTGTCGGCCTTTGATGACTCTTAACAAGGTTAATATTTTCAACAACGACCCGGCTGGTTTTTTTTACGACCTTCAGCACCTTGCCAATCTTGCCTTTGTCTTTTCCGGTCAACACCTTAACCTTGTCATCTTTTTTTATTCTAATTTTCATTGCTTCCATGGGAATTTTCTCCATTAACCTGGTAATTAAAGCACATCAGGTGCGAGAGAGACTATTTTCATAAACCGTTTTGCCCTGAGCTCCCTTGCAACGGGCCCAAATATACGGGTACCTATCGGATCATTTGATTTAGCCAAAATCACAGCAGAATTATCATCGAATCGAATCATCGATCCATCAGGTCTGGATATCTCTTTTTTGGTTCTGACAATGACAGCCTGAACAACATCTCCCTTGCTCACCTTTGCATTCGGGATGGCTTCCTTGACAGAGCAGATAATGATATCACCAACACTGGCGTACCGCCTTTTTGATCCTCCAATGACCTTAATGCAGTACAGTTCCTTTGCACCGGAGTTGTCTGCCACAGTTAGTCTTGTTTCATTCTGAATCATATCTCAACTCCCTTAATCAAATCGCTTTTTTAACGATTTCACTGATCCGGAAACGTTTAAGTTTGCTCAATGGTCTTGTTTCGATGATCTTAACCATATCACCGATCTTACCTTCATTTTTCTCATCATGAGCATGATATTTTTTAAACTGTTTCACGAATTTTTTATAAACCGCATGGGGTATAAATCTTTCTACCTGAACGACAACCGATTTATCCATTTTATCGGATATGATAAGACCAATCAGCTCTTTTTTATTTTTTTTAATTGTTTCCATAGTAGTATCTTTGCAAATTAGCTAATGTTGACATTCATTTCTTTGGATACGGTATAAATTCTCGCGATATCCTTTTTGACAGTTGAAAGTACGGCTGTATTCTCAAGCTGACCCACCTTGTTTTGAAAGCGTAGTGTAAAAAGCTGTTTTTTCAATTCGACCAGCTTTTCTTTCATCTGATCTCTTCCCATTTCTTTAATTTCACTGACTTTCATTCTTATCTACTCCTCTCGATAAACCGGGTTTTGATGGAAAGCTTTCGCGCGGCTAATCTCAAGGCTTCTTTGGCAACTTCACGGGAAATACCTTCCATTTCATAGATGATTTTGCCTGGTTTAATTCTGGCGACCCATGAATCCGTAGCCCCTTTCCCCTTACCCATTCTAACTTCTGCGGGTTTCTTTGTAATGGGGATATCAGGAAATGTTCGGATCCAACTTTTGCCGGCCCTTTTGGCATGTCGTGTCAATGCAACTCTTGCTGCCTCAATCTGTCTTGCGTTGATATATCCGCATTCAACCGCCTGCAGACCAAAGTCACCGAAATTCAATGTCGTGCCTTTGTCTGGAGCACCGGTTGTTCTACCGCGAAACTGTTTACGGAATTTAACATTTTTTGGACTAAGCATTTCTCATTTCTCCTAATCGGCCTTATTTTGCCATGGCTTCTTCACCCGGATTTAGGACCTCTCCTTTAAAAACAAAGGTCTTGATACCAATAAGCCCATAGGTGGTTTTTGCTTCAATAAAGCCGTAATCAACATCAGCCCTTAACGTATGCAGAGGAATACGACCCTCTTTATACCACTCGGTTCGCGCCATTTCAGCACCCCCCAGACGACCGGAGCAGATAATCTTAATCCCTTTCGCTCCAAACCGCATGGCAGAGGATACGCTCCTTTTCATCGCTCTTCTAAACGCGATTCTTCTTTCCAGCTGAAGCGCAATATTTTCTGCTACCAGTTGGGCATCAATTTCAGGGCGTCTGATCTCCTTAATATCTATCAGCACTTCAGAGGTGAGCATTTTTTCAAGTTCGGCTTTCAGAACGCCGATCTCACTTCCTTTTTTCCCTATGATGATACCAGGTCGTGCTGCAAATACCCTAAGCCGTATCTGTTTAGAAAAACGTTCGATTTCAATTTTTGAAACACCTGCATGATATAATTTCTTTTTTAGAAATTTTCTGACTTTGAAATCTTCTTCAACAAAAGCGGCATAATTTTTATCTGCATACCATCTGGAATCCCAGGTTCTGATAATGCCTAATCTTAAACT
>CAMBQS010000426.1 GCA_945870015.1 Desulfocicer vacuolatum DSM 3385 | reverse complement strand
CGTGGGCGCGTGGATTGAAACTTTTGATTACTGGATTGAAAATAAAATTGAGGAGAGTCGCGCCCCGCGTGGGCGCGTGGATTGAAACTTCCTTACCCATTACCAAGCCATTGCCAGCCCAAGTCGCGCCCCGCGTGGGCGCGTGGATTGAAACTAATGCAAAATATAATGTTGTTTTAATCGGATGTAGTCGCGCCCCGCGTGGGCGCGTGGATTGAAACCTGCTGTATGCCTCAGACATCGATAGGTGAAACAAATTGCTTTCTGATATCGACATAACTTGTACCTGAAACCCAACAGTCTTGACATGCAGCCGGCTTTTCCTTATGATTGAGCCGGTTGTCTTTTTATCGATGATCTTCCATCCTCAACGAAAAATCAAACCTGAGAAAGTGTTCACATGGAGTCTCTCACAAGAGTAAACTGGACGACATTCCATATCCGGGTTTTTTTATTGTTCCTGTTCTGTTTTTTTACGCTTCAGGGATCTTTGTCCGGGGCGGAAGTCATGAACCTTGAGATTTCACGGAAAGAGATCAGAAATCATCTTGAATATTTTATTGATCCCGGCAACTCGATGAGTATTAACCAAGTGGCTTTTTCCGAGGGTGAGAGGCTGTTTGCACCGATTGGGAACAAAAAGGGGTTTGGGTATTCATATTCCACTTTCTGGTTCCGTTTTTCCGCAGAAAATCCATCCAGTCAGGTCAGACTATGGTATCTGGAACATGCGTATCCTGTAATGGACGAGATTGATTTTTATTATCCAACCCCGGATGGGTTGAAAAATTACCAGAGTGGTGACTTTCGTCCTTTTTCCGTAAGACCTGTAACTTTCCGTACATCGGTGTTTCCGGTACATCAGCCACCGGGCATTCAGACATTTTATATCCGGATCAAGTCAAACGGATCCATTGCCATACCATTTGTTGCCTGGTCAGAGACGGATTTTGAAAGGCATATCCATTCCGATATTGCATTTCATTGGATTTTTTATGGGATTATGCTGGCAACGGTTTTTTATAACTTTTTCATTTTTTTGTCTGTCCGTGAAATCAGTTATCTTTATCTGATTCTTTTTATCATCGGATCTTCGCTTTTTACCATGGCCCACAGCGGGTTGGCTTTTCAATACTTTTGGCCGGATCATATCTGGTGGGCCAATGTCTGCCATCCGGTTTTCGGATTTATCGCACTTTTAAGCAGTGTGCTGTTTACCCGATCTTTTTTAGCCAGCCGGAAGACCTATCCTGGTTTTGATCGGGTGCTGTCTGTTTTTTGTGCGTTCGGATTCTTTTTTATCCCTTCCCCTTTTGTTCTTCCTTATCATTATGCAACACAATCCATGGCCATTTACGGTACGCTGGCTGCATTGACAATGATTTACGGCGGAGCGGTGTTGTTTTATCGAGGTTTACGACAATCCAGATTTTTTTTGTTGGCCTGGACATCGTGGATTTTGAGTGTTTTTTTGATGTTTATGAAATCCTTTGGATTCTTACCAAACAATCTTTTCACCGAATCCGGTTTACAGGTCGGGACAGGCCTTCTTGCAGTCCTGTTTTCGTTTGGACTGGCAGATAAAATCAATACAATCCAGAAAGAAAGAGAAAAAGCTCTGGAAGAGGTCCGGCAGTCTGAAAAACGGTATCGTCTGCTGGCTGAGAATGTCAAGGATGTGATCTGGACGATCGGTCTGGAAACCATGAGGTACAGCTATATTACACCTTCGGTAGAAAGTTTCCGGGGTTTCACCTGTAAGGAAGCTATGAATTTATCCCTGAATGAAACCCTGACCCCGGATTCATATAATTTGGTACTGGAGGGCATGGCAAAAGAACTGGAAAGAGACCAATCGGGATATTCTGATCCAAACCGGTCACAGACATTTGAGTTGGAATATTATCACAGAAATGGATCAACCGTATGGGCCGAAGTCACCATCACTTTTTTACGGGATCAGAACAACAAACCAATCGGGATTACCGGTGTTACGCGGGATATAACAGAACGCAGAAAAGCGGAAACGGAGAAAAAAAGACTCGAAATTCAGCTTCAGCAATCCCAGAAGATGGAGGCGATCGGAACCTTGGCCGGTGGAATTGCACATGACTTTAACAATATTCTGTCCGCGATCATGGGCAACATCGAAATCAGTCTGGCTGGTCTGGCCAGAGAGGCCAAACTTGCCATACGGCTGAGGCGTGTTCTGGAAGCATGTGAGCGGGCAAAAGATCTTGTGTCGCAAATCCTGATGTTCAGCCGTCAGGGAGAACAAATCCAGAAGCCGGTATACATGAATTATATTGTAAAAGAGGTACTGAAGCTTATCCGGGCATCCCTGCCCACTACCATTAAAATCCAACAGAACATTACCGATGGAAAAAAAATTGTACTCTCAGACCCTACACATATTCATCAGGTTGTTATGAATCTTTGTTCAAATGCCGCAGATGCGATGAAAGAGCGCGGGGGCGTTCTGGAAATCATGCTGGACAGTGTTGAGATGAATGTGGAGAATGCAAAGAAATACCACAAACTTTTACCCGGTGAATATATCCGGTTGACGGTTTCAGACACCGGGAATGGGATGGATCCGGATGTCATGAAAAGGATTTTTGATCCTTTCTATACGACAAAAGAGCAGGGAAGAGGAACGGGCATGGGATTGGCCCTGGTGCATGGTATTGTCTCCAAAATCGGTGGCGCAGTCCATGTTATCAGTGAACCGGAGAAAGGATCATCATTTCAGGTTTTTTTCCCCAAGGCCGGGGAAGATCTGATCGATGATGTTGAGGATGAGGAAGATACACCGGGAGGGGATGAAAACATATTATTTGTCGATGATGAAAAAAATATTGTGGAGATGGCTCAAGAGATGTTCTCAGGAATGGGATACAAAGTGATCTCAACCATGAACAGCCTGGATGCGTTATCGATATTTAAAAAACAGCCGGATCGGTTTGATCTGATTATCTCTGACCAGACCATGCCGGATTTGACAGGAATCAACCTGGCGAAAGCCATTCTGGAAATCCGGCCGGATATTCCCATTATTATATGTACCGGCTTTTCAGATTTGATTGATCCGGAAACGGTGAAATCCATTGG
>CAMBQS010000425.1 GCA_945870015.1 Desulfocicer vacuolatum DSM 3385 | reverse complement strand
CGCGCCACCAGGTCATTTAATATTTCATAGGATTTTTTCTTACCATCACAGGTGTTCTCGCCGATAATCATATCCGCGCATTCCAGATACGGGCATACCTTTCCGAGTTTAAACCCGAAAGACGATTTAATCAGCGCACAGGTGTTTCGCGGCAAGAGTTTTTCCACAGCTTCTATCGCAAACTCCGCGCCGGAACAAAGACCCACAAGTGTGGCGTTTGCCGCCAGAATAATCTCTTCCGGAACAAACACGCAATAAGACCCGACAATTTTTCGTCCTGCCGCCTTCTCATCCATTAGTTCCTTGATTCTGAGTCCATGAACCTCGCTCATGACAAAATCAAAATATCCCATACCCGTGGGCCGATTTCTCTGCGCCAGATAAATATCAGTATAAGCTTTTCCCAACACTTCCAGCAGCATGTCATGGGCATTCAGATCAAGTCCAAGATCCTTCCACATGGTTCGATAATTTTGGCTCATTTTTTTTTCCTTTCAATAAAGGTTGGGGGAAGCGAATACATAATATTGGTTATGGTATTTAATCAAATTGATAATTTGAATCTATTTATGGATTTGAATAGCTAAAATGAATAACTGCAGATCAAATGCGACGGGTATTCTTCTTTGCAGCAAAAAAGCAGGCAGGAAAAAACCACTCTGAATAATTCAAGTTACTCCTCTGGCATTCAAAAAAGGGCTGTATTTCTGATCGCTCTTCCGGATATGGTTGAACACCCAGCTTTTCAGGAACAGGATGATATCCCCGGAAAGGGTTTTTTCTCCCTGGTCAAACTGCTGTTGAAACCGGGTAACCTCCTCTGCAAAATATCGATGTTCGTTTTTATGCCGGGTTGTCTCCGGGTATTCAAACTGATCCAGATATTTTTCTTCGGTCATGAAATGATAATAAGTATAGTCCGCCAAGGCGTTGATAATACCAGACAGCACTTCCTTATCCTTTTCTTGAAGCATCGCGTCATTGAGATCGTTCAAAATCGACAGCAGCTTTTTATGCTGGTTGTCCATTTTTTCAATATGGACAAGCATATCTTCCGTCCAGGCGATTATCGGCATGGAGATCTCCTTTTTTTTCTTTTTATACAATGAAAATGGATGGGATACAAGAGTGAGGTTTTTAAAAAAAGAAGCCACCCGTCTCCGGGTGGCTTCAGAATCAGAAAAGAAGACAAAAAGGAATTGCTTCTCCCAGGTGCTTATCTACTTATACACGCCATTGCTTTTTGCCATTTTCTTCAGGCTTGCCGGAGGATTGAAACGGTCGCCGTATTTTGCGGCCAGTTCCTCTGCCCGTGCAACAAATTTCTGGATGCCATAGGTATTGATGTATTGAAATACCCCTCCGGTATGGGGCGGGAAGCCGATTCCCATGATGGAGCCGATATTGGCATCCCGGACTGCGTTGAAAACGCCTTCGTCCAGGCATTTGATCGACTCGATCACCTGCCGGAACAGGATACGATCCTTGATATCCTGATTCGAGTAGTTCACTTCCGGTTTGTAGTACAGATCATACAGTTTGGGCCAGATCCGTTTGGGAGCGTTTTCCGGATAATCATAGTAACCGCCGCCATAGGCGCGGCCTCCGCGCTTGAATTCATCCACCATTCGGTTACCGATTTCCATAGTTGTGGGATTGGTGCTGCAGAAACTTTCGCCTCGTTTTGCGTCCAGCTCCTTGTTGGTGGCTCCTACCTTTTTGGTGAGTTCCTGGCTGACTTCATCATGAACCGCAAGAGCGCCCACCGGCATTCCAGCCTGTTTGGCCAGCGTGTCGATCAGGACGGGATTGACGCCTTCCTGAAGCAGTTTGCATCCCTCATCAATAAAAGTGCCAAATACCCTCGAAGTGAAAAATCCTCTGGAGTCGTTGACCACAATGGGTGTCTTTTTGATCTGCTGCGCAAAGTCAAAAGCTTTTGCCAGGGTTTCCGGGCTGGTTTTTTTGCCGGTGATGATCTCCACAAGCGGCATTTTTTCAACCGGTGAGAAGAAGTGGATACCGATAAAATTTTCCGGTTTTTCCGTTGCCTTGGAAAGTTCCGTTATGGGCAGGGTTGAGGTGTTGGAACCATACACGCCGTTTTTGACAAGGTATTTTTCCGTGCCGGAAATGATCTTGTTTTTCAGATCCATATTCTCGAAAACAGCCTCGACGATTAGATCGCATCCTTCCAGATCCTTGTCGTCTGCGCTGGGTTTGATCAGGTTCAGCAATTCGTCCTTCTTATCCTGGGCCATCTTCCCCTTTGAAACCAGCTTAGCGCAAAGTTTTTCACAATATGCTTTGCCTTTTTCCGCTGCTTCCATGGAGATGTCTTTCAGGATGACTTCAATCCCTACCTTTGCCGAAACATAGGCAATACCCTGACCCATCATACCGGCGCCGATCATGCCCAATTTTTTCACTTTTGTTTTTTCAACACCCTTTGGCCGGCTTCCGCCTGCATTCAGATCATTCAACTGGAAGAAAAAGGTGTTGATCATGTTTTTGGCTTCCGGAGAAACCACCAGGCTTGTCAATCCCCTGCTTTCAATCCGAAGAGCTGTATCAAAGTCCACACGCAGGCTTTCCGCTGCAACAGCCAGAATTTTTTTCGGAGCGGGCATCAACCCTTTTGTTTTTTTGTACAGCATGCTGGGAGCTGCCTGGAGTATCTGGATGATATACGGATGTTTCGCATCACCGCCCGGAATCTTATATCCTTTCTGATCCCATGGCTGAGCAGCTTCCGGATTTGCCTGAATCCATTTGACTGCTTTTTTCATCATATCATCTGCATCATCCGCAAGCTCATGAATCAAGCCGGCTTCAAGTGCCTGCGCAGGTTTTAACCTTTTGCCTTCCACAAGAAGAGGAAGTGCTTTT
This sequence comes from Desulfocicer vacuolatum DSM 3385, assembly GCA_945870015.1. GTDB lineage: Bacteria > Desulfobacterota > Desulfobacteria > Desulfobacterales > SURF-7 > QZKS01. The sequence goes on along the minus strand of CAMBQS010000425.1, from coordinate 222 downwards.
TCAAGGCCCAGCATTCGAACGGTTCTGACCGTTCCGCCGGCTCCGGGAAGAAGTCCCAGGGACACTTCCGGCATGCCGATTTGGGTTTTTGGATTGTTGATGGCAATCCGGTGATGACAGGCCAGGCAGATTTCACAACCTCCACCCAGGGCTGCTCCGTTAATGGCCGCGACAACCGGTTTTCCCAGCAGTTCAAGACGGCGGAGAAAGGATTTGTTTTTT
>CAMBQS010000424.1 GCA_945870015.1 Desulfocicer vacuolatum DSM 3385 | reverse complement strand
CATCATTTTCATAATCTTTGACTTTATACCAATTTCCTTTTTTTTCAACAACAACAAAAGGATGATATTGCTCAACCTGCCACAAGACATTATCTTCCGTCCCAGGTCCTGACCGCATATTCGCAGTACTGGCGATTACAGATAGTCTTTCCTCTGCAAGAGCAGCACCCGGCATAGAGAATAATAAAAAAACAAATATCATCATTCCATTAGAAACAGTAATATTAAAATGGTTCATTAAAAGCCCCCAGATTCTTGTCTTAGTTTGCGCCCAATAAAATTCCTGTCCGATATACCAGAAATGACATGCCCCATGCAACCATTGTCGTATAAATCAGATTAAATGCTGCCCAACCGGCAGAAACCTCTCTGTAAATCGTCATAACAGTTGCAAAACAAGGCACATACAATAACACAAAAACCATTATTGAAAGCGCCGAAAGAGATGTCATCCCTGATTTTTTCAAGGCTTTTTCAAGTGCCTCTCCGCCTTCATTGCCAACACCATATAACACACCCATGGTGCTGACAACAACTTCTTTGGCTACAAAACCAGAGACAAGTGCAACGCTTGGCTGCCATCCAATACCAATGGGTAAAAAAAATGGTTCCAAAGCTTTTCCCATTCTACCGATATATGAACCGGCAATCCGCTCCTGCTCCTGTTTATTATTAATCTCTGTTAAGATCAATGCCAATTGGAGGTTTAATGCTTTGATTTCTTGATTGGATGCCGATGCCGTTTTTTGGGCATATTCATATTTCACAGAATCAATTTTTTTTTGATAATCCTCTGAATAGGAAATTTGTCTTGGAAAATTTGAGAGGCCCCAGATAATAATAGAACCCACAAGGATAACGCCACCCATTTTTTTTAAAAACATTTTGCCCCTATCCCACATATGAATCATAAGACTTTTAAACATGGGGATTCGATAGGGCGGCAGTTCCATAATAAAAGGAGCCTCTTCTTCTCCTTTGAACAAAACACGCCTTAAAAATCTGCCGGACAGGATAGCAATGATAATCCCCATGAAATATAAACTGAATATAACTGTACCAGCCTTATCCGCAAAAAAACTTCCCGCCAGCGCGATATAAACAGGAAGTCTTGCTGAACAGGACATAAAAGGCGTCATCAGGATGGTCAGAATTCGATCCTTTCTGCTCTCAAGGGTTCGGGTGGCCATAATGGCAGGGACATTGCAGCCAAATCCCATCAGCATGGGGATAAAGGATTTTCCGTGGAGACCGGCCGTATGCATCACCCTGTCCATCAAAAAAGCCGCCCTTGCCATATAACCAGTATCCTCAAAAAGAGCGATACAGAAAAACAAGATAAGAATATTGGGAAGAAAAATAATAACACTCCCGATCCCCGCAATCACTCCGTTTATCAAAAGATCTTTTAAGAGAGAAGGAGGGAGAATTTTTTCAAGGTTAACCGCCAGCAACGAAACTGCATTTTCAATCCAGCCCATGGGGTATGCACCAAGGGAAAAGGTCAATTGAAACATGGCCCAGATAAAGAAAATAAACACCGGAATCCCAAAGAGCCTGTCCGTCAGTACAAGATCAATATTCCGCGACATATCAATCCGTTTTCTGGCAAGATTGGTTACCGTCTCTTTTACAATACCTGCAATGACCCCATACCGGTCATCCGTCAATACCATTTCAAAGTCATCGTCGAACAGATCCTGAATTTTTTTTCTGCATTCAAGGGCAGCCTGAAAAATAATCCCGGCTGATGCATCTGATATTTTTCGAAGCTTTGCCTTCACCACCTTATCATCTTCAAGAATTTTGACGGCATTCCATCTGCAAGAGCCTTCCATATTGACGCCTGACTCAATCAGTGCCGTTTCAACCTTTGAAATACAGGTTTCTATCTTCTGACTGTATTTGATGGGACGGCTTTCTTTCCCTTTTTCAAACCTATTAATCTCATTAATGGCTGTCTCTACAAGAAGATCCGTTCCTTTGTTTTTATTGCCGATGGTAAAAACAACAGGCAGCCCCAGCAATTGGGACAGCTTTTTCTCATTGATCTGAACCCCTTTCGCCTCGGCCACGTCTGCCATATTCAATACAAATATGACAGGTCTTCCCAGTTCAAGGATTTGAATTGCAAGGAAAAGGCTTCGTTCAAGGTTGGAGGCGTCGATAATATTGATCACTATATCCGGGCGTTCATTTATTACAAAATCTCTGGCTGTAATTTCTTCAATAGAAAATGGTGTCAGGCTGTAGGTTCCTGGAAGATCAACAATTGTCAGGTCATAATCATTATACTTAAGTTTCCCCTCTTTTTTCTCTACCGTAACGCCGGGCCAGTTTCCCACTTTCTGATGGGCACCGGTCAGGTTGTTAAATATGGTTGTTTTGCCACAATTGGGATTTCCGGCAAGGGCAAGGGTTATGTTTTTATTCATTTCTTCTATTTCTAAATCCTACATTTTCAACAAGGATGTTTGAAGCCTCTTCGACCCTGAGAGACATATGGTATCCTTTAACAACTATCTCAATAGGATCCTTTAAAGGTGCATATTTTTCCACGTATATCGCAGTGCCCCTGTTAATTCCCATTTCAAGCAGCCGCCGCCTTAGAATGCCTTCTCCTGATACTTTCCGGACAATACCTTCCTGGCCGGATTTCATCCGGCTGAGCAGCAGGGTATCCAAAGGCAGATCAACGGGGTCTTTATCTATGCCGCGGATCTTTTCTACAGCCGGATCAAAAAGTTGAACCATAATTTTCTCAGCCATACCTTTGCCAAGAACCATACGGTTTTCACCGTTTGCAATAACCACCTGGCCACCGAAACCAGAGGATACAATTTCAATCAGATCCCCTATTTTCAAACCCATTGAAGAAATTCGAAGCTGCATATTTTTCCCGGCTTCAAGTTCTTTGACAATAAGCTTTTCTCCTTTTTTCGCCTTATGAAGTGGAACAAGCGGGCTTCGGTCTTTCAAGCAGTTGGAACAAATGCCATAGATCTCCATTTTGTGCTGGAGCATGTGGAATCCATAGGCTTCAGCCACTATGAGCTGTTGTTTTTCGATGGCTTCGTCTTTAAATTCCAAAATCATGCCGCATTTTGTACAGACCATATGATCATGGTGTAACCCAAGGTG
>CAMBQS010000423.1 GCA_945870015.1 Desulfocicer vacuolatum DSM 3385 | reverse complement strand
TTGGTTATAAAGTGACCTCGCACAATATGAGCACAGATGCACTGGAATGTTTCAAAAAATCCCCGTATGATTTTGATCTGGTCATCACGGATATGACAATGCCGGAATTGACAGGAGATAAAATTGTCACGGAAATGAAAAAAGTGCGTTCGGATATCCCTGTAATTTTGTGTACCGGGTTTAGTGAGAAAATTGCCAATGGGATAATGAGTGGTATTAAGCCGGATAGAATTTTGATGAAGCCTGCAGGTAAAGACGACCTTTTAAAGACGATTCGGGTATTACTGGATCACTGATAAACATTACAATGAAAGGGTAAAGAAAGATGAATGATAATGAAGCTGGCAGAATTCTTGATGAATCAAAAATATACACGAAAGAGGGCCTCTTGGAGGTAATAAATGCATTGCCGCTGGCGATTGCCGTCATTGACAGCAATAGAGCGGTTGCCCTTGCCAACAAATCAACCTATCTTTTTACAAACAAAGATCAGTTGCAGTTAATCGGCCATGTCGGCGGCGAAGCTTTCGGATGCATTCATCATGATGATGTTCCTGAAGGCTGCGGGTTTGGTTCAGAGTGTTTGAAATGCAAACTGCGGACAACCGTACTGAATACCATGGAGCAAAAAGAGCCACAGCATATGGTGGAAACGGTCATGATATTTAAAAATCATGGAGAACGACATCTTAGAATTTCTACATTGCCAATGATGTTGGGTGGAGATGAAGTGGTTCTTCTTGCAATAGAAGATATCACAGAAATTAAAAAACATGAGCAGACAGCAATTGAAAAACAAAAGCTCTCTGCCGTTATGCAAACAGCAGGAGCAGTCTGTCATGAGATGAATCAACCGTTAATGGTAATATTGGGATTTGCTGAATTATTGCTGGAAGATCTGCAAGAGGACGGTTCTCAAAAGGAGAACCTGAAAGAAATAAAAAAACAAGTGGAAAGGTTGGGTTCAATCACCAGAAAACTGATGACAATTACAAGATATAAAACCAAAGGTTACCTTAACGCGGAAATTATCGATATTGATGCCGCATCTGATTTGAGTCTGAACGAAAATGATAAAATAGGGAGCAACGATGTTGATGAAAAAAATTTTGATCGTTGATGATGAGAAAGCGATAATTAATTTATTGAAACAGGTTTTTTCAAGAGCAGGTTATGATGTTCGATCTGCAGAAAGTGCAGAAAACGCATTGGATATCTTAGAAAATGAAAATATATCTGTCATGTTTTTTGACCTGAATCTACCGCAGATGAATGGCGTTGAATTATGTAAAATTGTGAAAAAAAACATGCCGATGTCTGTTATTTATGCCATTACCGGATATGCCTCTCTTTTTGAGCTATCAGAATGCCGTGAGGCAGGATTTGAAGACTATTTCAAAAAACCGGTGAATATTTCAGCACTTCTTGAAAAAGCCGCATCAGGTTTTGAAAAGATCGAACGGTGGAAGAATGTGTAACTTTTTAACAGAAAATATCGGTTTGAAATGCTTTTTGAGATAGTCATTGGGCCTCCGGAAAAGCCGGAGGCTCTTATTTTGAAACGCTCAAAGCGATCATAAAACCATGAACCACCTTAAACTCTGGATAGCATCTGATTGTTAATGATACTATCAACCAAGAAAAGTATTGCATGATTTGACCCGAACACAAGATGTTGTGGTTGAGAATCCAGTCGTTTATCAACATAATTGGAGATAAATCAATCCTATTTAGAAAAGCAAACTCCATCTCTCTTTATACAATTTTTTGGATATCAAGTTTTGAATATTTTTTAGCATAGTAAAAATCATTTTTTAGTACCCATCCATCCCAACACCACCGATCCTCCCGCCTTCCCTATCCTTGATCAAACTCGGATCACCAGAACGAGTGCTTAACCCCATAGAAAATCCAAGAACCAAAAAGAAGTTCCAATGGCATAGAAGAACCGTCGCTATGTGCTGAAAGTCATGTTTTTCAAACCCATCCTGCAAAAAGCTCTTTATCAAAAATCATATCCCTGAATCCTATCTGGATAAAAACTGTTTTGATTGTTCATTCTGGCTCAAAAAAATAACAATGTCGGAAGAAGATGAAAATAGAAGGGTAATTGTTGCGGGTCAGCATTATATGATAGGGCTGGACTCATCCAGACCCAAGGGCTTTGGTGGCAGAAAATTTGCCATCCATTTCAATGATGGCCGAAAAGTTGAAACCTGTAATCTTTGGTTCCAGGGCGAAATACCAGAGCAATTCAGGGCCTGGTTCCCTGATAATGCAGAATTTATCCCAAACACAAAGGCGGGCATGAAAATGTATGATTTCTTTGATATTGAAGATTGGATGACCATAGGCCCTTTATCAGAAGACCTGGCCGAGGATGAAAGCATTGAAGATGATTTTAATCAGGATGAGGATACCGTACTATAATGAAAAGTAGTACAAATCCAGTAATACCAAGCATTCCAGTATCCTGAAGTACCAACTCATCCAGCATTTCAGTATCCATCCAAAAGTACCCTGAAGCATCAATCCACAACCATCAAAAATCCCATCCCAAAGCACTCCAGAACCAACCCTACCAGCACTTTGAATCTTTAAAGGCTACCTCATCAGCACTCCTGTTTAATTCGATTTGTTCCTGTTCGTTGCTATGGGGATTGGGTGTGTAGAGGGATGGGGTATGGTGCTTATGAATTATTTGCTACTATCCTGTTTATCAAGAATCTTTTCAAAATATTTTCTTTTTTACATTACCAACCTTCCTAAGCCTATCCCGATGCTGAATTAACTAACCTCTCTATGTGTAGGGGATAATTTTGAATTATTTGCCCCGAAAAATTTAATTTAAAGGAGGTTCTTTATGAAAAAGACCTACAGCATTGGCGATACCGCCAAAATCACACGAATTACGGAAAAGCAGTTAAGGCACTGGGAAGAGCAGATCTACCTCAGCGACATTGAGCGTACTATCTGCGGAGAACGGGCCTATAGAAGGTATTCTGAAGATCAAATCAAACTGATCAGCAAAATGAAAGAATATCTGGACATGGGCTTTACCCTCTCAGCCGCATCGAAAAAGGCCTTAGAAAAACAGGCAGAGGAGGTGAAATAATGTACCTGAAAAAAGATACCCCGAAAAAGTGTCCATTCTTCCAGGAAGA
>CAMBQS010000422.1 GCA_945870015.1 Desulfocicer vacuolatum DSM 3385 | reverse complement strand
TCTGCCATAGGTCAAACCTGATCTTAAGTGTTGATGAAATATGAAAACTATTCCTGGCATAATTTTTTAATTATCTGATTTTATTATATTTTATTTGTGAAACAGACAATTTTTAAGAAATTCCAACAACTTCGACAACCGCTTATTTTTTCAGGGCTTTTTAAGATTTTCAAATATATTCTCATTTTCAAAAAAATAATTTATCTCTTATTTTTTACGATTTGCGTTTAATTACTTCAAATTTAATAAAAGTTATGAGTTTTTTTTGATCTGAATTTAACAATAGTTTCACAATTTCATAACACAAATTGTATTTACTCTTTTTTTTTCCAATAGTATATTGCTCATAATTTTTTATTCTCTAACCTTGTTGATAAGACATTAATCATGAAACAACGATCTTCTCTGCCAATTATCGGAATTACCATGGGCGACCCTGCCGGGATAGGGCCTGAGATCATTCTAAAAACACTAAATGACCCTGGAATCTATACCATCTGCCGCCCTCTGATCATTGGGGATTCACATATCATAAAAAAAGCTCTGGATCTCCTTTGCTTTCAACATCAGATTCGCTTTATAGATGACCCTGAACAGGGATATTTCAAATTTAAAACATTAGATATGATTGATGTCTCTCTGATTAATATTGAAAATTTCAAACCAGCAGAACCCGATATTAAAACAGGAGCCGCCATGCAGGAGTATGTCATCAAAGGGATTGATCTTGCATTGAGTCGTAAAATCGATGGACTTGTCACCTGCCCCATTACAAAAACGGCCTTAAAGCTTGCCGGTTCTAATTTTCATGGACATACGGAACTACTGGCACACAGGACCAATACAAAAAACTATGCTATGATGCTAGCCGGAAAAAAGCTCAAGGTTGTTCTTGTGACCATTCATATCCCTTTGGCACAGGTGCCGACTAGCCTGACCATTGAGGATATCATAAAGAAAATCAGATTAACCCATACTTATTTAGATGAGCGTTTCAATATCAAAAAACCCAGAATAGCTGTCGCAGGGTTAAATCCACATTCAGGGGAAGCGTCCATGTTCGGCCGCGAAGAAGAAGATATCATTCTTCCTGCTGTCAGGTTTTCAATAGAACATGGCCTTGATGTTCATGGACCTCTACCTCCAGACACGGTTTTTTACCATGCCGTTCAGGGACGGTATGATGCAGTGGTCTGCATGTATCATGATCAGGGCCTGATTCCCTTTAAACTCATTCATTTCAAGGACGGTGTCAATACAACCCTGGGGCTCCCCATCATCAGAACATCGGTAGATCATGGAACAGCATATGATATCGCCTGGAAGGGTATTGCTGATCCTTCAAGCCTCATCGAGGCCGTAAAAATGGCTGCGTTTCAGGCTGATAATGGAAAAATCCCACAAAATGAATCCTGATAAAATCATTATTCAAGGCGCCCGGGAACATAATCTTAAAAATATTAATGTTGAAATCCCCAGGAACAGCCTGACAGTTATTACAGGGCTTTCCGGATCAGGCAAATCTACACTGGCCTTTGATACATTATTTGCAGAAGGCCAAAGAAGATATGTTGAATCTCTTTCTACCTATGCCAGACAATTTCTGGGGCAGATGGACAAACCCGATGTGGATGCCATTATCGGACTCAGCCCGGCCATTTCCATAGAACAAAAATCAGCCGGGCATAATCCCAGGTCTACCGTTGGTACCGTCACTGAAATATACGACTATCTCCGACTCTTATTTGCAAGAGTCGGAAAAGCATATTGTTATCAATGCGGTCTTCCGATTTCTTCGATGTCAATAGACCAGATTACCGACAGGGTAATGAGCTTGGAAGAAAATTCAAAAATAATGGTTTTATCTCCTTTGATCACAAGTCAAAAAGGAGCTCATGAAAAGCTGTTTTTAAAAATTAAAAAAGACGGATTTGCCAGAGTAAGAGTTGATAAAAAAATTTATCTAATTGAAGATCTTCCAACGCTTGAAAAAAATCAAAAGCACACCATTGATGCAGTAATCGACCGGCTTGTAATAAAGCAGGGAATAGAAAAACGTCTTTCTGATTCTTTAGAACTTGCATTATCCTTATCCGAAGGAAGAGCTACTATTCTTGACCTGAGCCATAAAACCGACATCCTTTTCAGTGAGTCAACATCATGCCTTCATTGTGGAATCAGCTATCCTGAATTTACACCGGCATCTTTTTCCTTCAACTCCCCCCAAGGAGCATGCCCCAAATGTGATGGCCTTGGCACTGTTACAGAATTTGATCCGGATCTGATAATTCCAGATAGGACTCTTTCATTGAGACAAGGCGCCGTTCTTCCCTGGGAAAATCGTGATTCGGTTCAGTTTATGGAATTTCTTGATGCCTTGGTCATCCATTATAAAGAAAATATTTACAAACCCTTTAACGAACTTTCACCCCAATTTCAGGAGGTTCTGCTGTTTGGTTCAGGAAAAGAGGAAATCTCTTTTTATATAGAGAGAATGGATAAAAAAATTGTCTATAAAAAATCCTTTGAAGGGGTAATCCCTATTCTGAAAAGGCGTTACCTTGAAACAGAATCCGGTTCCATGAGGGAAGAAATTAAAAACTTTATGAATTTTAAAATCTGCCCTTCATGTAACGGGGCAAGGCTTAATAGACCTTCGGCATCGGTCAGGGTCGGAACCAGGACCATTTTTGAAATCACTTCTCTTTCCATACAACATTCTTTTCATTATATGTCATCCCTTGAGTTGAAAAATAAAGATCAGCTGATTGCCGAAGGTATTCTAAAGGAACTAAAAGAGAGGTTATGTTTTTTACAGAATGTCGGTCTTGAATACCTTACACTTGACCGGTCCGCTGCCACGCTCTCCGGCGGGGAAAGCCAGAGAATCCGACTTGCCACTCAGATTGGATCCAAACTGAGTGGTGTTCTCTATGTTCTTGATGAACCCAGCATTGGCCTTCATCAGAAGGATAATGCAAGATTATTAACCACTCTGATGGATCTTCGAAATATCGGCAATACTGTACTGGTTGTTGAGCATGATGAAGAAACTGTTCTGTCTGCTGACCACGTGATTGATATGGGACCCGGTGCCGGAATCAATGGTGGAGAGGTAATTTTTTCAGGCTCTCCGGAAGAGCTCATAAAAAGTGAAAAATCATTAACCGGGT
>CAMBQS010000421.1 GCA_945870015.1 Desulfocicer vacuolatum DSM 3385 | reverse complement strand
CTGTACCCCAGTCCCCCGTTGTTATGGCTGGTGGGGATGGTCTCAACCCTTACAGATCCGATGGAAAAGGAGTGATTCAGGTGTTTGTCAAACTGCAATTGAGCCTTGAGATCATTTAAGCTGATGGGGAAAAACGGTTTTTTCATGACCTCGTCCAGCACATCCCGTGTACTGATCCCGGAAAAAAGGCGATCCTGGATGATCAGGTTCACCTTGCTGAATTGAAGGGGTTTGAAAAATGCAACCCCCGTGATATGGTCCCAATGGGCATGGGTCAGCAGCAGGTGATACCGGGTGATGTTCCTTTCCATCAGGCAATTGCCCAGACGCCTTAACCCTGTCCCGGCATCAACGATAATGGTTTCCCCGGTTTTCGCCGTAATCTCAATACAGGTCGTGTCCCCGCCGTATCTGATATATGACGGGCCTGATACAGGTATCGATCCTCTTGAACCCCAGCATTTGATATCCATTATATTCCTGTATCATAGGGAAATTTCTTCGTCCACCCAAATTTATTTTTTTATCTCCCTTGTTTAAACATTTATTCCAGGAGCAAATAAATTATGGTGGTGTCTTTCGGAATGGGGTGAATATAGAGAGTTGAATCTATAAGAATGCCCTGTAATGATAGAACTGGTTCATATATTTGAATTATTTCAACTGATTAAAGTTCTTCTTTTTGATGTGATTAAAAAGGCATGTCTGATCTGAAGGCCAAAAAAATTACAATCTTTAAATTCCGCAGTCCCGTGTTCAATCTGGATAGTTTTGTGCATAACATCTAAGGCTGGGTCATTGGGTTCAATAATGACAATACGAGAAAGTTTTAGCATCTGATTAGGTGAAAGCTTTTTATTTAGTTGTTTTGAGATATATTGAAGGGCTAACGTCTTGTCCTTAGTGGCCCAAGAGGCTGATACAAGAATATCCCAAACCTCTGAAGCGTCTTCTCGAAGAAAAAGGGCAAACAATAGAAAGGGTCCTTTTTCAGAGGAGATTTTCTTTTCAAGAGTTTTTAATTTTTCAACTATAGCTTTCATATTTTTTTAAGTAACTTCTTTGTTGCTTCAACCATTGATAATACATTTGGCCTTTTGGTGGTTCCGATGAGTTGATACCTTGATAAAGGGGACCAACCCACGACAACTGACCATTCAGCGAAACAGTTTGTCTTTATGAATGCTTCCTTGCCTGATAAATGTAGTAGCACATCCAAATTGTGAGAGCGAAAACTTTGGTAATCTTTGAATTCATTATTTGAATCTGGGTAGCCTGACCATTTTAGGGTGTTGCAAATCCTTGCTTTAAGAGCTAATTCAACCGCATATCCACAAAGATAAATTGCCCCATCATACCTTCTTGATGATAGCAAAATATCTGCATCTTTTATTCTGGCTTTGGCAATCTTTTTTAATTCATTTTTCTGGATCATAAAAAAGTAACTATTCTTTTTTGTTCACACCACAAGTGATTATATCATTCCTATATCCGGCTGATATTATTAATGAGTTTTTGACCAATAACTTTGTATCAAGAGAAAATATGGTTGTAAAGTGAGATTAAATTATATGGGAAAAAGAAAAGTCAAATGAACCAACCTCCCATTAAATTTAATTGTCTACAAAGCAATTTTTTTTCACATCCCGGGAAATGTTTTCTTCAGAATTTTCCAGAATGGTTTTGTTATATTATCAAAAGGCAGGAACTAAATTGATATCCCTGCCTTTGATGATGATTGGAATAAAAGTTTTAATTCTTTCTTCTGCTGACCCCTGCTACGCCAAGGAGACCAAAACCGAAAAGAAACATTGTTGCTGGTTCGGGGATTGGAGGGGGAGGTTCAGGATTTGAGAGTATGAATCGACCTGGGATCTCAGAAAAAAGCCATGTAGTCACTTTCCCGTTGGCATCATAATTATCTCTTCTTCCACTAATAGCATAATTAAAGGGCTTTGAATTTAAATTTCCTCTGAAACGAATGGCACCGTCAAATGTAGATGGAAACCCTCCAAACCAAAGTGTGGCCTGACTTATTTCGCTTCCCACTTGCTGAAGAAATTCAATCTGGGTTTCTGTCGAATCAAATTTTACTATTAATTTTTCCGGAGACACTACATCATCTGCATCGAGCGAAAATCCATTGCCAATGGAATACCAATCAAATTTAATGAAATCAATGTTAACCGATACTCCAACAAGTCTTGCACCTTCCGACACAACTGAATCTTTAAATCCAATGACAAGACTTTTATCATTAGGAGTTTCATAATTTTTTGTAATTGAATTATACTCTTTCCATTCAAAAAGTGTCGTTGCATAAACAGTAGACGAAAAAATAAAACTTAAAATTATACTTAAGAACATAGTCAAATTTTTCATTGCCATTACCTCTCCCTTTGAAATCAGCATAAATGAACATTGAGTGAGTTATAGGCAATTATAATGCCAAGCCAATCATTCAAGTCAGGCCTTCAGTCTTCACCGAATCTTCGTTCAAGGAAGTATGTGACACTATACAAATTATCGGAAAGCTTTGTGACAAAATTTGTCGGCTACGCTATGAACAGTTAAAATCAAACGCTACTGCCATGCCATTGCGATATTGACGGTTTTGTTAATCATTCACAAAACCGGTAACAACAGCCAAAGTTTTTTCAAGGCCGCTTGTTGACAACATTGTTTATTTTGCTTAGGAAATGGGGGTATGATTCAAACCATAATTTATAAAATGATATATAAAAGGGAGGCAGATAGATGGCGCAACTGATCGCTGACAGACGGGACGTGGACTTTGTTCTTCATGAACAGATGGGAATGGTGGAACACGAATCCTTTGACGAATACAATAAAAAAACCATAGACCTCATTGTGACGGAAGCCAGGAACCTGGCCATCAAGGAAATTCTCCCCACCTTCAAGGACGGGGATGAAAAAGGGTGCATCCTTGAAAACGGCAAGGTCACGGTTCCGGAATCCTTTCAACGGGCATGGAAACTTTTCCGTGAAGGGGAATGGCTGGCCATGTGTGATGATCCAAAGGTCGGAGGCCAGGGTATGCCGAGGCTTGTCGGGTGTGCGGCCCTTGAATATATGATCGGCGCCAATTCCGCTTTCATGCTCTATTACGGCATGACCCACGGGGCGGCCAAGCTGGTGGAAGCCTTTGGTACTGA
>CAMBQS010000420.1 GCA_945870015.1 Desulfocicer vacuolatum DSM 3385 | reverse complement strand
TCAAATAAGATCCTTTCCGCCCCGTAAAGAGCTTCCATCATATCCTTTTCAAATTCAAATATTTTAGAACTCAATTGATCCGGAACAATCACGATTTCAGGGTTGTTTTTATCCAGAGAGCCGATTGTCAATTGCCCCTGCTGTTCTTTGATCCAGATCCCTATTTTTAATACGGGTTCCTTTTTGATTTTTTTCATAATATGATCTCCAACGAATCGATAAAAAACAATGGAAAAAATTCTGAATTTTGATCACCTGAAACTTACCTGCTAATCTTAAAATTCTCAAGAGAATTTTATTGAGGCTGTTATTGTTTCCATTGGGGCATTATCAGATTATCATACGTTTTTTCAATTTCAGGAGGTCCGAGAATGGATTCGTCGATAAGTTTGATCTTGTTTTTTTCTGATTCAATGGGCTTTTCATTTGAGAGATTACTGAGTGCATCATTTAATTCTTGAGAAAAAAACTTTGATTCTTCAGCCTGTGAGGCCGATTTTAAATACTTCACCGCTTTTTCGATCTCACCCTGTTGATAATAAGTCATTCCAAGGTGATATTTTACAAAGCCATTGTCCGGGTCTTTTTTTTCAGCATCCGATAACACCCAGACTGCCTGGGAGTATATCCCCTTGTAATAATATGCCCATCCTAAAGTATCTGCAAAGGCGACACTACCGGGATTCTTTTCATACGCAGCTTGAGCAATCTCAAGCGCCTTATCTGTATCCTGATGATTTTCGAGCAATAGCCAGGCAAGATTGCTTTGAAAAACAGGAAGGTTTTGAAATTTTTGATACCCGGCCTGCATTGTTTCAAGAGCCGTCGTCATTTCCAATCGATCAACATAAAGTGTAGACAATTTGATCCAAGCATCCGGATAATCGGGTTTTTTTACGATACATTCCTTCAATATTTCGACTGCTTTTTCAAACTCCCCTTCATTTCTATAATGATCCGCGAGTTCTATGTAGATTTGACCCTGTGCATTTTGAAACTCGACCGCTTTTTTTAAAAAGGACTCTCCCTCTGATTTCCTGCCTGTTAATAATGAAACCTTGCCGGCCAGGAAATATTTTTCAGGTGATTCTTTCCCGTCAGAAAGTCTTTGCCTTATAAAATCATTCGCGATTCTGTTCTGTTTTGTTCTCAATAGCATCATACAATACCTGTGGCTGACATCCGGCAATTCAGGGTTTGTCTCAAGAACCTTTTGATAATAATGTATTGCACTGGTATAATTACCGAATAATTCTTCGGTCAGCCCTAAATAATAATGAGAGATATGAATTTTGCTTTTACTAAGATACTGGGATTTAATAAATTCATCTTTTGCGGGATCATATTTTTTTGTCCGATCAGGTTCAACCCTTTGATAATACGGCCTGTAAAATCTTCAGGGTATATCTCTGTCAGCCGCTCCAGATAATTCAGGGACAGGTCGTACTCCTCTTTCTTGTACAATAGTTCCGAAATCAGCAGCAGTGCCTTATAGTGATTTGGAAAAATCTGGAGCGCCGCTGTAAGACTGTTTTCTGAAAGTTTGGTCTTTCCGTTGAGTAGATGCACCATCCCTAAAAGATACCGGGCATTGAACAACCCCGGCTTTAAATCAAGCGCTGCTTTAAAATATGCTGTTGCATAAACAGCTTTTCCCTTGTAAAGCCAGAATTTACCCTGAAGAAGCTCGAAATCCGACAAGGGTTCTGAAATTTCTTTTTTCAGCTCGGATATAATTTTTTCAGCCTCATCAAATTTGTTATTCAGGATATACACATCTGCGGTCATTAACCTATGATATAGATCGTCCCGGTTATTGGAAATGCTTTCAAGCAGTTCTTCAGCTTTCTGATTATTTTCTTCGGCGAGATATAATTTCACTAAATAATATTTCAGGCTGATGTCTTCCGGTTCCGTTTTGATAGCCTCTAAAATAGCCTCTTCCGCCTTTTTATAGTGATTATCCAAAAGAAAATAATCTGCAAGAAGAAGATTTATTTGAGTCGGTAATTTCTTATTTTTCTGTATGATCTGAAATATTTCATCTGCTTCCTCATTTTTGCCTGAAGATTTCAAGAAAATAGCAAGTTTCATTAAAACTCTAAAAGAATTCTTGGAGCCAACGACAGCTTTTCTATAATAATTTTCAGCTCTATCCGGTTGGTTTGCCATAAGGCTGATATCTGCTCTGATTAAATCAATTTCCGGGTCGTTAATTTTTTTCACTCAAAAATTCACATATTTTTTCCGCTTCCGGAAGTTTCCACAACAGAACATAAACCTGCGCAAGGTTGATTTTAGTCTTGATGTTTTCCAGATCACATTGCTCCGCTTTTTTAAAAAAGGATTCTGCTCTGTCAAGTTTACCGAGCTTGAAATACGCATCACCGATCTTGTTAGCAAGGGAAGCATTTTTCTCGTTTTTGGCATATGCGCTTGACCAGAGACTAACCGCTGCTTGATATTCTCTTCTTGCAAATGCAAGATCCCCATTTTCCTCAATGGATAAAAGATCCTCATTCAACCGGTTTGTACATCCCCAGAAAATAAGGCTGAGCGTGAATATAATCAGTAAATATTTCATTTTTTGATCTTAAGTGAAATCAAAAAAACAATCAGTGACATGAAAATCATGTAAAGCATAATTTCCAGCCTGTTGCTGACGATATAATTTAAGAGTTTTAATAATACATTTAAAATCCAAGGCAGCTCCCGGCTTTCTTTCCTTAAAAGGCTCTGTTGATCTGTGTTGGGTGCCCCCCTCTTCTCCTCAATACCCTCTGAAGAACGGATATAGGATATGTCTTTTTCCGAGGTATCTATTTCACTGTTAGTAGAAGACAGATGGTCCAAAATCATAGAATTTTGCTCCGAATCAGTATCTTTTGAAAGATGTCCCAGAAAGTTTATATGTGACATTGTTTTCTGGATAGCTTCATTTTTTTCATCAATATTTATATTTTCAGCTATATGACTTGAGTTCTTTTTTCCATCATTCTTTTCGCCCGGAATCCCATTATCCTGAAGAATCAATCTGGCTCTTTTCTGTAAGTCTGAATATTCGTCAAATAGTTTTTTTGCCCTGAGATTTGCCAGCATCATTCTGTCAATTGAGTTTTCAGGATAAATTGAATCCTGTAGCAGAATATTCATAGGGATATTGATCTTGATCTGATCAG
>CAMBQS010000419.1 GCA_945870015.1 Desulfocicer vacuolatum DSM 3385 | reverse complement strand
GGCCGGCTTGATGAGGTCGGCGACTTGTTTTCCCGGGGGGTAAAACTTGTGTTTTTTATCACCATTCCTGCCATGGCAGGGCTTATGGCGCTCAATGAACCCATTGTCAAGATTTTATTCGGATATGGGGCATTTGATGCTCCGGCTATTCAAAAGACGGCGGACTGTCTTTTTTTCCTTGCCATGGGGCTATGGGCATTTACCGGGGTGAGATTGTTCGTAACACTTTATTATTCTTTTATGAATGTTTCCATTCCTTTTTATTCCGGAATTATTACTATTGGTCTGAATCTGATTCTTTGCCCTGCATTGATGAGCCTATTCGGGTTGAAGGGGCTTATCCTGTCTGTATCCGTATCTGCAGTAGCAGGTTTTGTCTTTTTGTTTATCAATATTCCAGGGACAATGAACATCAGGAAAATTGAGATTATTGTTTCTGCTTGCAGATCTTTTTTTGTATCTGCTATAATGTTTCTCCTTGTCAGGCAGTCGGCGGATCTGGTTTTACCCCTGCTGTCTTCAAGACTTGGATTTGCGATAGGGGTTGCAGGTTGCATCAGCATTGGAATGATTTTTTACATCGGAATCAACCAGGTCATGTCAGCCCCTGAATTGGAACTCATAAAAAGGGAAATAAGAAAGAAGGCATCATGACCACGGTTGAGAAGACAGGTCTTTATTTGGCCATAGTTTTTATTGCCACCCTGTTATGCCTGATCGCATTTTCCGGAAACGGCATTCTTGATTACAGAGCCATAATGCAGAAAGAAGAGGCTGTCCAGGATCAGACCCGGATCGTTGAATTGGAAAACCAGAAACTTGAAAACGAAGTCAATGCTTTGAAAACGGATATGGAATACATTAAACATCTGGCAAAACATGAACATGATATGATCGAAGAAGATGAACTGATGTTTAAGGATAAGCCGGATAATAAGGGGAATACACCATGAATCAGGATATCAGGACGCTTGAACTTGCAAGATTGTATGAACGCCAGGGATATTATCAAGATGCCCTTGAAATGTATCTGCATCTTGACACCAGGGAAACAGGAAGTGAGATACAGGCAGGGATAACACGCATGAATAAAAAAATGGAAGATGCCGGGCACCAACCCCATCCCCAAGAAAAAATATCTTTTCTTTTTGAAAAATGGCTGATGCTGATGGTGTTAAGGCATCGGCTGGACAATTTTATTAAAATTAAAAAAAGACTCTCCTGATAAACCTATTGCATTCTGACAATTCTGAATCCCAGGCTGTTTTTTTTTGCTACGGGCTTATAATAGCCCCGGTAGGCAGACCGCTGATACTTGCTTGACTGATGCCATGCCCCCCCCCGAAAGATTCTATGTTCCCCGGTTTTACTCAAGGGATCTGTGATATTATCCTTATATGTATCTGTTATGGCGCCGACATTGCGGCTTAGAAGGTCACGCCATTCGCATGAGTCCTGAACCCATTCCTGGACATTGCCGTGCATGTCATAAAGACCCCATTTATTTGGAAATTTGGTTTTCACCGGACGAGGTTTAAAATCTCCGGCAGGGTTCTGGGTACCTGAATTGTAACAATACCATGCCATCTCAAGGATGGCAGGTTCCGGCTCATTGCAGGAAATGGTGGTTAGAGGGCCTTCTGCAAAAGCCGTGGTGGATTCAGCCCGGCAGGCATATTCCCATTCCGCTTCCGTGGGAAGGCGATATTTATCGGTTTTTTCCCAGTCATTCAGAACTCTTATAAATTCCACACATTGGTTCCAGGAAACCGAATCCACCGGATAAGTCTTTCCTAAGTCCGGGAATGATGAAGGATTAAATCCCACAAGCTTTTCCCATTGTCTCTGGGTCACCTCGGTTTCTCCCATGTAAAAGTTTTTTGAGATGACAACCTTGTGCTGGGTTTCATTCAATTGCCTTCCTTCTTCTGACTCAGGGCTTCCCATGATAAAACTGCCGGCAGGGATGAGGACAAACCGCATACCCAGTTTGTTGATAAAAATAGTGGGCTCACCACAAAGATTTGAGTTGAATAAATAAAAAAATAAAATTAATAAAGATGGAATAAAGATTTTATTGTTAAATTTCATAAAGATTTTCCATTATTTTGCTAATCCGGTATTTTAATAAAACCCTATCACACTATTAAACCCAAGTTCAATAATGAAATTCAGTAAAAAAATGAGTTTATCAGTTGAAAAATCAGGTATAGATGATATTAAGTTCATATTCGATAAATAAAGGAGTGCGGTAATGAAACTAAAAGAAACTCTTGAGGCAAAGACAACAACGATAAAAACCAATAAAAAGAAATTATCAGACATTCCGGATGGTGAAAAAAAAACGGATATGTCTCTTCTCAAAAAGAATGAATTTACACTGATTCTTATGGGGGCGCTGTTGTTGACCCTTATTGTCTTTTTCTTCTTTTTCAGGACTTCTGATCCTGTTCCCCAGCCTGTACCCATAACCCCTGCAGTTTCAGCATCTCCCGATCTTGAAAATAGGATGGGAAAAATAGAACAAGCCCTTCAGGCCATCGAGAAATCGGCTTCACCCGGGGTTGGCGGCACTCCAAAGGAAAAGTCGGGTATTAACCCGTTGGAAGAGCGGGTGGCAAGGCTTGAAACTGCATTTTCAGTCAAGATGGATTCAATGGTTGACAGAATGGGAAAAATTGAAAAACATATCGCTCAATTGACGGCAAAGCCGGATGTAGCTCCTGATGCACCCGGAGCAAAGTCGGAACCTGCTGCTGCCGTACCTGAAAAGATAACTGTAAAAAAAGAGAAAAAAGAATCCATGTTTCATACGGTGCAAAAAGGAGAAACGCTTTTCAGCATCAGCAAGAAATATAATACAAGTGTTGAAACCCTGAGGAAATTGAACAATCTTCCGGGTGACGCCGCTATTTTTCCGGGGAATAATATTCTTGTCCGGTGAGGATTGAGGGTTGAGGATGGGCCTGGAATCCAGACATTCCATGTCCATATTTTTCGGATTGCCTCAATGTATCGGACGTATCGTTTCTCTTTACCGGCTATGAATAGGGATAGATTAAATGCTTTCAAAAACGCTATCCCTTGTGGCTTAAGCATATTTTAAAAAAAAGAAAAACAAATATGTGAATATTTAAACAAGGTATGATGTTTGCTTAAGCGTGTCGTAAGGTCACGGCTCAA
>CAMBQS010000418.1 GCA_945870015.1 Desulfocicer vacuolatum DSM 3385 | reverse complement strand
TGGATCCTTATCCCGAAATCCATAACGAACCCCATCATACCTTGCCAGATTGGAACTGGCTTCACATGGGGCAATTACATAGTAGACGGCTACGGCATATTTTGTATGGGGAAGAGAAACCTCAACAAATTCCGCACCGAGATCTTTCATTGTATTGACCGCATTGTCAATGGCAGCCGAAACATCCGGATCCAGGCCCTCTGTCATATAATACTCTTTCGGCATCCCGATTTTCAGGCCGTTTAATCCTTTTGTGAGTGATTTTCGAAAGTCAGGAACATCTTTGGGTACAGAGGTGGAGTCCTGTGGATCATACCCTGAAATCACATTCATGAGAAGGGCGCAATCCGTCACATCCTTGGTAAGCGGACCGATCTGATCAAGAGAGGATGCAAATGCCACCAGACCATACCGGGATACCCGGCCGTAAGTGGGTTTCATTCCGACAACACCGCAATGGGATGCGGGCTGCCTTATCGATCCACCCGTATCGGAGCCCAGAGAACCAATACACATGTCAGCGGCTACAGATGCTGCGGAACCACCACTTGATCCGCCTGGGATTCTTGTAACATCCCATGGGTTTCGGGTCAGGTGCATTCCGGAATTTTCAGTAGAGGAGCCCATGGCAAACTCATCCATATTTGCCTTGCCGACGGTAACCGCACCTGCACTTTTGAGTTTTGTCATTACGGTTGCATCATATGGCGGAATAAAATTTTCAAGAATTTTGGAGGCACAGGTTGTCGGGAGTCCCTTGGTGCAGATCAAGTCTTTTATCGACAGCGGGATGCCGGTGAGGGGATGGATCTCATTTTTGGCGATCATCTGATCCGCTTCCTGAGCCTGAATCATGGCATTTTTTTGAAAAACCGATAGATATGCACCGATTTTGTCATCTGTTTGTTCAATATGATCCAGTACAGCGCGGGTCAGTTCGGTTGAGGATATCTGCCTGGATTTTAACAGATCATGCGCTTCGTGAATGGTTAATTCATAGAGTTTCATGTTCGTTTCTCTTTTTATCGTCCTACAATTTTGGGTACAACAAAAGCACCATTTTCTTTTTCAGGAGCATTGGAAAGGGCCTGGTGATTTGTAAGCTGTTCTTTGATACGATCCTCCCGGAATGCATTGGTCAGGGTAATTGCATGAGAGGTTCCTGGAATATTCTTTGTGTCAACCTGTTTCAGTGTATCAACATATTCAAGAATTCGAGCGATCTGTTCCGTAACTTTATCCAGAGAAGCCTCATCAATTTCAAGTCTTGCAAGTTTGGCCACATGAATAACTTCATTTTTTGTAATTTTCATACCCACTCCTCACTCGGAACATGTGAAATCTTTATGATCGGTTTTTCGGATGGTTCGGATCGTTACCATTTAAAAAAAAATCATTTTTTAATCAGAATTACTTCTTTATATTCTTTTTTCAGTTTTGTCATCATTGCCTGGGAGTCTTCCTTGCTGCTGAAGTGGCCGGCACGAACCCGGTACCAGATGTTATTTTCTGATATCATCATCTTGGTTTGATAGGCCGGGAAGCCTTGTTTTTGCAACGAAGCTACCAGTTGCTCCGCTACTTTGGGATCTCTCATAGAAGAGATCTGTATTGTGAATTGTTTTTCCGATGAATCCGGCTCTACCGGAAGTTCAACCGGTTTGTTGAGAGGCGGCTTCTCTGATTTTTCCAAAGAATGTTTTTTTTTGGTAACATTTTGGGTTTTATGGGCCGGTGTGATCTTCTGCGAGGGTTCGGTCGGCTCTGTGGTTACAGCCTGAAAGCTTACCGTTGTATCCGGCCTTTGTTTTTTTAGATTCTCATGAAATTCAAAATCCGGTTTTTCAGTCAGGATATTGGTATCTTTTTGAGTCAATTGCTGCTCTTTTTTGATCAGAGCAATCTTCAGGTCTGTTAACTCTTTCTGAAGATCATCCATGTCAAATTGTACCGGAGCCATTCCCCTTCCGACCAGGATACCCAGTAAAAAAATCCATACGGAAGTAAAACAAAATATGATAATCCATCCCATGGCTCGTTTTCTGGGTAATTGAACCAGTTGGTCATCCTTACATTGCGTGTTCTGCGGTGTTAAATCGTCTTTTTCCATAAGCTGTAAATCACATTTTATCCGGTGCGGAAACGCCAAGAAGAGTCAAACCGTTTTGGATCACAATTTTTACGGCAACAATAAGATATAGTCTGGCCTTTGTCAGATTCTGATTTTCCGATAGCACCTTGTGCTTGTTGTAGTATGCATGAAATGAAGATGCAAGATTCATCAGATAAAATGTGATTCGGTGGGGTTCCAGCATTGCTGCACTTGAGGTTACCGTCTCCGGATATCTGACCATTTGTTGAATCAGGTAAATCTCTTCCGGTTCCTGAAGCAAATGAATGACGTTTTCATCCCAATCCATAATGTTGATCTTTTTTTCCTCTGCGGCCTTTTTTTCGATACTTGAGATACGGGCATGCACATATTGAACATAATAAACCGGATTTTCGTTTGTTTTTTTTGCAGCGAGCTCCAGATCGAAATCCAGAGGACTTTCATAATGACGGGTAAGAAAGATAAAACGGGCAGCATCACTCCCGACCTCATCAACGACCTCTTTTAATGTAACGAATTCTCCGGATCGTGTAGACATGGCAACCGGTTCCCCTCCTCTCAGGAGATTGACAAGCTGCACAAGGATCACTTGAAATTGATTTCTATTGTAGCCGGACGCCTCAACAGAGGCAGCTATCCTTTCTATGTAACCGTGATGATCTGCACCCCATACATCGATTATCCGCTGGAAGCCCCTTAAAAATTTATCTTTATGATAAGCAATGTCAGCGGCAAAATAAGTTGTCAGACCATTCTCACGAATGACAACACGATCTTTTTCATCACCATAGTCACTGGTCTTAAACCAATTCGCCCCATCTTTTTCATAGATGATCTTTTTTTCTTTGAATTCTTTTATAATGGTGTCCACTTTTTGGGAATCAAACAAGCTTTGTTCACTATACCATCGGTCAAAGGTAACATGAAAATCGATCAAATCGGTTTTGATTCCATCCAGTATGATTTCCGCTGCATATTTTGCACAACGGTCAATGGCCTCTTCTTTTTTTTGTTCCAACAGTTCCCGGCCAAAGTTCTTCTGCAATGTTCTTGCAATATCTCTGATATAGTCACCCTGATAACAATCTTCCG
>CAMBQS010000417.1 GCA_945870015.1 Desulfocicer vacuolatum DSM 3385 | reverse complement strand
TTATACCAAGCAGTTGACACAAAGCAAATTGCTTGAACGAACGTCCGGAAGCAAAGCATCTATGGATCAGATCAGTATATCCACAGAGGGAAAGCGTCAGGCGATTGTTGATAAAGTGGCGGCTGACATTGTGGAACGGATTACAAACTTTGGACCAAGTGATGAATTTGATCAGGAGCTTGTCAATAAATTAGAGGATGAGATTGGCCGAAAGGTTGATTTTAATAAGACAAAGAAGCCGGAATTTGTTTATAATACCATTGATGAGGCAAATGGAAAGAAAACCAGTACAATTTCTGTGGATGATTCCCGATTCTTGATCAACCGCCTTGAGGATCTTGCAAAAGAAGCTGTCGACAAAAATATGGAGTCCTGATGTAAAGGAGTGACAATGGATAATATCAGAGGATTGGCAACAGGTAATTACGAACGACAGACATATGTACAGGAAACGGTTGATAAAAAACGTGATATACGGGAGAACCAGCCCGTTGAGTTGCGAAACGACAATTCTGAAGTAAAGGTTAGCCTTTCATCCGGTTCAAAAGAGTTACAGATGGCGAAAAATGCTGCGATTTCATCGTTTTCTGATCAGAACGCAACGGACCGGTCGGAAAAGGTTGAAAGAATCAAACAGGAAGTCGATGAGGGGCGTTATAAAGTAAACCCTGAAAATGTGGCTGAAAAGATTGTTGGATTGATCGTGGATGAATATGTCTGAATCATGACACCCCAGGGAAAATTTTGCCGGGGTGATTTTCCGGCCAAGATATAACCGGATTTTTTCTTTATAACTATATAAAAATATGTGATAAATTTTTTGAAAAAACAGGCTGCATTCTGGCCTGTTTTTTGCTTTTTAAATCAGCAATCTGTTTTTTAGTGGAGCCGGGAGTACCGGCTCTGACTTTGAATTAACAAAACCGAAGAGCCAATTTTAAAAGTCTGTTGTTGTCATTCCGGCGAAGGCCGGAATCCAGAGAAGTGAAGTGCTATCCAGTATTTTCAATTTTTTCTGGACACCGGCCTTCGCCGGTGTGACGGTTTTTCATCGTTTTGAAATTAGCTCCGAATGATTAAGTTTTCCATCTTCAGGAAACAAGAACGGAAAAAATATGGAGATCGCATATGAATAAAATCAATGGAATCAATGAGAGCAGTCAGATTGTCGGGAAAAAGAGCAGTCCAAAAGTTGAGGACCCGTCTTTCTTTCAAAAGACACTGGAAGATGCAATGAGCGTCAAAAATTGCAAACAAAGCGAGTCCATATCTTCCGGGAATGCGCTGGGTGAAATTCAATCTATTGCACCGTCCATTATTGAAAATCCATCCATGGCAGTGGGTAAACAAACCGAGAAATTGCTGGATCAACTGGATCAGTATATACAAAATCTTGGAGATCCAAGTAAAACCCTCAAGGAAATTGAACCTTCTGTAAAGGATATGAAAAACTTTGCGGATTCACTGATGGAAAATGTTTCAGTCAGGGAAGGCCTTCAGGACATGAAGTTAAAAGAGATAGTTGAACAATCTGCCATGATCGCAAATATTGAATACCTAAAGTTTAATCGAGGTGATTATTTATAACCATCTATATTTTTAGTCATTTTTTTTGCTTCCTCCCAGAGTGTATGCAATCTTTGCCGGGAAGTCTCCTCTATTTTTTCCCCATTGTCCTGTAGTTTCTTTTCCATGAACCGGAACCTTTTTTCAAATTTTTTCACAGAGTCACTCAAGGCAGTTTCCGGGTGTATTCCGGCAAATCGGGCTACATTTACAAGGGAAAAAAGAATATCACCGAATTCCAGTGAGGCCTCTTCATGGCTTTCATGAGACAGGGCTGTATGAAATTCAGTCCACTCTTCTTCTGTCTGCTTCATTACATCATTCATTGTATCCCAATCAAATCCTGTTCCGGCAGCTCTTTCTGAAATGGTATAGGCTCTCATCAAGGCCGGAAGTCCGGCTGGAATGGAATCAAGCACGGAATGGGAAACAACATGGCTGTTTTCTTTTCCTTTAATCTCCCGCCATTGCCTTTTGACATCTTCAACAGTATCAACGGTTGTATCTCCGAAAATATGGGGATGACGGCGGATCATTTTTTCCGTGATTTTTGTTGCTGCGTTTGATAAATCAAAATATCCTTTGTCTTTATATAGACTTGCAATAAAAACAATGTGGAACAGGACATCCCCCAGCTCCTCGCAAACTTCATCCGGCAGTCCGGATTCTATTGAGTCAATCAACTCATACACTTCTTCCAGCAGGTGGATCGTCATGGATTTGGAGGTTTGTTTTCGATCCCACGGGCAACCGTTTTCGCCTCTCAATGTTTCAACCAGTTTCATCAAGCGACTGATTGGAATCAGATTTTTGGAATCGTTGGATTGGCGCTGCTCACTGTCCTGGAAGGTTATTTTTGGCTTTTCCAAACTTTTTTTATCCTGTCGATGTTGTTTGTGAATGAATTCTGCATACCTTGCGGAACAAAATTGGATATGTTCTCCGAAACGGTTGAAATATAAGGGGATATTTTTGAGTCCTGGATGATGGAAGCATTACCTGGAAGGAAAGTGGTTAAGGTAAACAACAAAACCGATCCGATCAGACAGGCTTTTAACACCCCGAAACCAGCTCCAAAAATGCGGTCAAACCAACCCATGAAAGCAATTTTCAGGAGCATTTTGATCAATCTCCCCAAGAGGTTGACCAGAATGAAAATACCGATGAAAATCAGGATAAGGCTGATGATGTTACGGTACACATCATCCGATACCCACTTTGAAAGTACCTGTGATGCAGCCGGATAGTAAATGCCGGCAAAATAAATGCCGGCCAGTACACCGATGATCGAAGAAAGTTCCAGCACCAGGCCCCTGAAAAGACCTCGTATCAGACAGAAAACAAGGATAACAATAAAGATAATATCAAAAAAATTCATATATTTTTCAGCCTCAGTCAGAAGAACCGGTTTCACTTGAATTCAGAAATACCGATATATTCGCTTTCACATCCATCCATCCAAACATTCAGCCGGCATATCGGCGGATCTGAAATTTTTTCAAAGCTATCACTCGATGTTCAAGTTTTTTTTGGTCATTCCGGCGAAAGCCGGAATCCGTGCGCCTGAGAGCAGGCGCGATCCGAGAGGTGAAAGTCCTCTTCCGGGAGATGCTCGCTCCCGGTAGCCGAAGGTAACTGCGTCACCGCGAGGTGGGGTGGAGAGCAACCGGA
>CAMBQS010000416.1 GCA_945870015.1 Desulfocicer vacuolatum DSM 3385 | reverse complement strand
AATGATACCGGTTTCTGGATGATCCTCAACTTTGGAAGTGGACCTAATGGTGAGACAGATCACATCGGATGGGAAATTGTTGCTGGATATGATGAGCGCGCGCTTAATTTCAGCTATACACCAGGAGATGATAATTTGAATTTGTCCGGATACCGATAGATTGTATTTTTTATCTTTAGAACTGCGATATGACTCCATGCCGGAAATCAGATCAGCGTAAGCAAATTCATCATGAAAAGCTTTTTCCCTAGCAACTTGCCCTTTCTGGGTTTTCAGACAAAAAATTATCAGACAAAAAATCAGATGATTTCAAATTCAGTGAAACTGCCCTGCTAACACTTACGGGTTAAATAAACTCACTGTTCAATAGCCTACTTTTTTCTTTACATTTGAATGTACAATTGATATGGAATATTAAACAATGTTCATTTGTGTTAATTGGGTTTGTGATTATTTTAACTATACAAAAAAGGGGCACTAAAAAATGCCGCTGATTGTGTTTCTGGTGTTCATAAATTTTATCGGGTATAAAGGTGGGGATGATATAATCAAGGAAATGCCTGAAGGACAATCTGTATTGGCAATCGGCGCTGATGAAAAAATCTATTCACGGGTAAAGATCCGCCCACACTCGGATATACTGGATGATCGAATCATTCATCAGAATTTTGACTATAGCTGTGGATCAGCCGCACTATCCACCCTTCTGAATTTTTATCTTGGTGAAAAACTAACTGAAAAACAGGTAATTCACGGACTCTTGCGATATGGAGACAGCGAACAGATTGCTGAACGAAGAGCGTTTTCTCTTCTGGATATGAAAAAATTTGTTAAAGTCCTTGGTTATAAAGGTATCGGTTACAAAGCAGAATTAATAGACCTGAAAGAGCTTGAAACCCCCTGTATTCTGCCTATCAAACTGATGGGTTACAGGCATTTTACGGTCTTTAAAGGAATATATCAGGGGCATATTTTTCTGGCAGACCCATTTAAAGGGCATACAAGCTATACACTTTCCGAGTTTGAAGAAATGTGGTATGAAAATGTTATCTTTGTTGTCTATCCGGAAGGGGCAAAAACAAAAAAAGGATTATCACTGAAAGAAGAAGACCTTCGTTTTGTTGATGAAGATTCGACATATCGTATTCTATATAAAGATATATACGATGCCAAAGCCTTACCACAGCGCAGAATTGATGACAGAAAAGGAGTAATACAGTATTACAATAACCGCTGATCACAATATCTTTTTTTCAGTATAAGATTATCATGCAATCGCATATCAAGGGGGATACAGAATTGACACCGCGATTAAAATACATATTTTTACATCTTTTTTTATTGATAACATTTTCATTCAACGGTTATGCAGGCGAACGAATTGAAAGAGAAGATATTAATAAAAATTCATCCCAACAAACACAGACAGAAAAATCAAACCTTATTTCTTCCAATACTAAAGTGCTATACTCCATTCAAGTTGGTGCATTTTTTCAGAAAAAAAATGCTGAAAATCTGGTTGTCGACCTGAGGACAAAAGGTTATGAACCCTATATTTTTAAAACCACGACTGCCAAAAAGCAACCCTTGTTTCTTGTTCGAATCGGTGACTATGAAAGCATAAGACAAGCATCCTTTGCCACCACTAATTTTAAAAAATTCGAAAAATTAACTCCTATTATAACTCGCTATAATTCATCTACTCCAATTCCATATAAAGATCTTGCGTTCAGTGAAATCCCTGGAAATAACCCGATGGATATAATCAATCCTGAAAAACTCAGTGTAATAGACGGAAGGTCGGGAGCAGTAATCGATTCAGATGAACTAGCGATTATTGATGGCCGCTCCGGGGCACTCATAACTGAAGATGAAATGGCGAGAATCGATGCGCAGACAGGAACTGTTGTTCCTGTTGAAGAATTGGCAACCATTGATGGACAAACTGGAACAGTAATGTCTCAGAGTGATCTTGCTACTGTTGATGGCCAAACAGCTACGACCATGTCCCAAGGTGACCTTGCCACCGTTGATGGTCAAACGGCTACAACCATGTCCCAGGGTGATCTTGCTACCGTTGATGGTCAAACAGCTACGACCATGTCCCAGGGTGATCTTGCCACCGTTGATGGTCAAACAGCTACGACCATGTCCCAAGGTGATCTTGCGAAAACCAATGCTCAGGCTGCATCGGTAATATCAAAAAAAAACTTATCCGATGTCGCAGCACAAGCTGCCTCTGTTATACCAGGCGGAAGACTTTCGGATGTTGATGGCCAAGCTGCTGGAACAGATATTCCTTCAAACGAAACAGAACCTTTTTTTCTTGCAGCTCAAGAATCAGAAGACAGCGAACCTCCTATTTCAGACGGGACAAGCCCCAAGGATGGTACAGTTGACAGTGCCATGGCAAAACAACTTCGCGAACAGATTGAATTACTCGAAGAAAAAGTAAATGAACTTCGGGAAGAGGCAGATGTTCGAAAAATTCTTGAAATCACAGAGGAAGAAAAACAACAGGAAGAAGAAGAAATCTTATCAGCAACTGGTCGGGATTACACCATGTCAAAAAAAGGTTACATTGGAGCTGATTATAGCTTATCTTATTCTTATGACTCATTTGATTCTATTTCAAATGCATATGAAGTTGAACATCGGGCTACCCATAATTTGGCAAACACTATTTCACTATCCTATGCTGTCAGAGACAATGTAACGGTAGGAGTTGGAATACCCTTTATATATGCTTACGACAATATGGGCACTAATCAGCCTAAAGAAGTAACGGATATCGGAGATATCAGTATCAGCACCCAGTGGCAGCCTCTTAAAGCCGGTGGCAACCTGCCTGCACCAATACTAAACTTTTCCTATAGCCTTCCAACTGGTCGGAGTCCTTATGAAATCAATCCTGAAATTGAGTTGTCAACTGGTTCAGGTACCAGCAGTTTTGATATAGGTCTGTCCCTGAGTAAATCATTTGATCCTATAATGACTTTTGGCGGAATCAATTACGGAAAAAGTTTTGAAGTCACGAGCCTTGACAATAAACG
This sequence comes from Desulfocicer vacuolatum DSM 3385, assembly GCA_945870015.1. Lineage (GTDB taxonomy): Bacteria > Desulfobacterota > Desulfobacteria > Desulfobacterales > SURF-7 > QZKS01. The sequence goes on along the minus strand of CAMBQS010000416.1, from coordinate 207 downwards.
TTATGGTGCGACATTGGATTCCGTCGATCCTGGTCAGAATATTGGAGCAAGAATGGGGCTTGGATATGCAATATCATATAAATTAACAGTGAATATCGGATTGAATTATACTTATAGTTTTGGAACTGAATATCACTATACGTCCGGAACAACACCGGTGATGGACTCAGCCTCAGCCAGTTTCAGCCTTGGAACCGGATGGAGAAT
>CAMBQS010000415.1 GCA_945870015.1 Desulfocicer vacuolatum DSM 3385 | reverse complement strand
AAAATCAACTGATCGGGTTCAAATTTCCTCATATGGGATATGATTCAGGCTGGATTAACATGTCACCTTGTCCAGTCCAAAGGCGGAGTGAAGCACACGAACCGCCAGTTCTGCATACTTTTCCTCAATAATACAGGAAATACGAATTTCTGATGTGCTGATCAAGCGTATATTGATATTCTCTTTTGCCAGCGCAGTAAACATCGTTGCGGCAACACCGGAATGATTTTTCATTCCCACGCCTACCACAGATACTTTCGCTATGTTTTCAGCAGTCAATACCTCGGTTGCACCGATTTCTTCCGCCACTTTTTTGGATATTTCGGTTGCTTCCCTGAAATCCGATTTTGAAACCGTAAACGTAAGATCGGTTTCACCGCCGGTTCTCGTATTCTGAATGATCATATCCACTTGAATCTTTGCGTTTGATAGTGGAGTAAATATTTTTGCGGATATCCCTGGCTGATCCGGAACCTTTTTCAAGGTGATTCGCGCTTGATCCTTGTTACAAGTAACCCCCGAAACGACCAGTCGCTCCATCGCATCGTCTTCATTGACAACCATAGTACCTTCCTCCTCATTAAATGATGATCTCACATGCACCGGAACATTATATTTTTTGGCAAACTCAACAGAACGGATTTGAAGAACCTTGGCTCCGAGACTGGACATCTCGAGCATTTCATCATAACTGATCCTGGCAAGTTTTCTGGCCTTATCACAGATGTTGGGATCGGTTGTGTAAATCCCATCCACATCCGTGTAAATTTCACAAGTGTCGGCATGGATTGCAGCCGCAATCGCCACTGCGGACGTATCGGAGCCTCCTCTTCCAAGTGTCGTGATATTTCCTTTTTCATCGTGCCCCTGAAACCCGGCAACCACGACGATCTGCCTGTCTTTGATCAGATCATATATCCGATCCGATCCGATACTGATGATCCGGGCACTGCAGGATTGCGCATCGGTCCGGATATCTGCCTGAAACCCGAGCAATGATGTTGCAGAATATCCCATATCTTTTAAAATCATAGCCAAAAGCGCCACTGTTGTCTGCTCACCAGTCGAAAGCAGCACATCCAGTTCCCGCTTGTTGGGATTGGGGGATGCCACACGCGCCAGTTTGATAAGGTTATCCGTTACTCCGGCCATGGCGGACAGAATGACTACAACATCATTTCCCTGATCATATGTTTTGGCAACCCGTTTTGCCACATTCCGGATACGATCCACATCTCCTACCGAAGTGCCTCCATATTTTTGAACAATTAGTGCCATCTTTTCTCCTTAAAATTGTCTCTGATTTTCTCTATCCAATCTGTATTCTCAAGCCCGCAAGCAGTTATGGTCACCTTGCGGGTCTCTTCACCTGTGATCATTATCCTGACGGAAAGATAGGATGTCAGTGTCTTATCCGGGAGTCTGTCCGCCCACTCAATCGCTGAAATCCCCTGACTGTAGATAATTTCCTCCAATCCGAGTTCATCAATTTCAAGCGGATCCATCAGACGATATAGATCAATATGAAACAAGCAGTGTCTTCCGGAATATTCGTTGATCAGATTATATGTCGGGCTGGTGATATAATCCTTTTCAGAGATCCCCAACCCTTTTCCAATCCCTTGGACAAACGTGGTTTTACCACTTCCAAGATCCCCGTCAAGAGTAATCACCATCCCTGGTATCAGTGTCTTTCCAAGTATTTGCCCCAAATAACGGGTTTCTTCCGGAGAATGGGTGTCAATCGTTACCATCATGTTCACAATACTCTTTATAACAACAACCGCTCAGGTAATCTTTTTTTCAACCCGCTTTTATCCAGCAAAGAAATCTGCGCCGGTATTTCTTCCATCACATCCGATGCCAGAAAACCGATAACACCTTTTTTCCGGGCCAGCGAATCCGCAGCCGAACCATGAAGCCATACACCGAGGTGTGTGGCTGCTTCCGGTGAATACCCTTGTGTCAACAGGCCGGCAATCATCCCGGTAAGCACATCTCCCATGCCGCCGGATGCCATCCCGGGATTTCCAGTCGGATTGATATAGACAGTACCGTCCGGATGAGCGATTACCGTGCCTGCCCCTTTTAAAACCAGATGCACATTCTGCTCCAGAGCAAAATCCCTTGCAATGGCAATCCGATCCTTCTGAATCTCACCGACAGTTGTATTCATCAGCCTTGCCATTTCACCGGGATGCGGCGTCAAGATCACCGGTACATTTACAGTACTCAGTATCTTCCTGTTTTCAGCCAGCATGTTGATGCCATCCGCGTCAATCACGACCGGAATTTCCAGATTCCGGAGAATCCTGAAAAAAAGCGTCCTGGTTTCCAATGCTGTACCAAGACCCGGCCCAATGGCCAGGCATTTTTTATCCTTAAGAAAAGCAAGAATCATCTGTTCAGAGGATCCATGAAGCAGACCGTCTTCTGTTTCACCCAGAGGAAGGGTCATCACCTCCCGCACCTGGGATTCCAGGACAGAGTTTAATCCTGTCGGTATCCCCAACGTGACCAGACCTGCGCCGGTTCTCATGGCGGATAAAGATGTCAATGCGGCCGCACCGGTTTTGCCCGGTGATCCGGCAATCACAAAAAGGTGTCCGGTGTTCCCTTTATGAGCATGGGAAAATCGGGGTTGATATTGGTCACGTATAAACTCTGATGTGAGCAACCATTGTTTAGGACGAATTGCATCAACAACCGGAGTTGGAATACCGATATCCACAACACAGAGTTCTCCGGTATAATCCGTTCCCGGAAAAAGCATGTGTCCGGTCTTGGCGAATCCAAAAGTGGCTGTCGAATCGGCCTGAATACTTATTCCATGGGGTTGCCCTGTATCGGAATCAAGGCCTGATGGGATATCAACAGCAAAAACAAATTTTTGTGAGTTGTTTATGAATTGAATAACATGGTGGAAAAATCCATTGACCTCTGATCGCAAACCCGTTCCCAGAATTGCATCCACCCATATTTCCTGTTGAGCAAGCAAAGACTGGTGTTTCTCAAATATCTCCTTGTCCGGAATTTCATACACCGGAATGTCCAGCAGAGAAAGCAAATTCAAGTTCGTCTTTGCATCCCCACGAATCTTTTTTGTTTCAGACAGAACAAAGACCGTTACATGGGCACCAAATTCTTTTATACAGCGGGCAATGACAAAACCATCACCTCCGTTATTACCGCTTCCAGCAGCAATGCCGACCTTTTTCCCTTTTACATCCGGAAACATTTTGATCAGCATGCGTGTTGCGCCACGTCCTGCAT
>CAMBQS010000414.1 GCA_945870015.1 Desulfocicer vacuolatum DSM 3385 | reverse complement strand
CAAGTTACGGAAAGAAAATTGAATGATTCGTTTTTCCACCTGCGGCAAACCCAGACCCAACTTATACAGGCAGCGAAGATGGCGGCACTGGGCGATCTCGTGGCGGGAGTGGCCCATGAAATCAATACACCTTTAAGCGTTGGCCTGACAGCCGCTTCGCTGCTGTCCGACAAGACCGAACAATATGCGGATCTGTTTGAGAAGGAGAAGCTCAAACGATCTGATCTTGTAAAATATTTCCATATTGCGACCGATTCCTCCAACATGATTCTGACCAATCTCAATCAGGCAGCCGGTCTGGTGCATAGTTTTAAACAGGTTGCTGTGGATCAATCCAGTGAACAGAAAAGACGTTTCAACGTGAAAACCTATCTTGACGATCTACTGTTCAGCCTTCGCCCCCGTTTTAAACAGGTTCATCATTCCATTGCGCTATCGTGTGATGAGAATATTGTCATTGACAGCTATCCCGGTGTTTTCTCACAGATTATCACCAATCTGGTGATGAATTCCCTGCTTCATGGGTTTGAAGAAATGAAGGAAGGAAAAATCACTCTGACCGTCTGGAGAGAAGAAGGAAAACTGGTTGTGAGCTATTCCGATAATGGGAGAGGGATGGAACAAAAAACACTGGAGAGGATGTTTGATCCGTTTTTTACAACCAAACGAAACCAGGGCGGAACCGGTCTTGGAATGCATATTGTTTACAATCTGGTTACCCAAACTCTGAAGGGAGAAATGGAGTGTATCAGCACTCCCGGAAAAGGAACCACCTTTCTGATCCGGATTTTACTACCACCGGTCAATGGTGATATTTATCCGACAGGCAAGTGAATTGCAAAGCATGTACACATCGATCAAAAGCTCATCGTATCCATTTAATTTTAACGAGATGAGAAACAGCCTGAAACTCAGGGTCACCGGTTATCAGCACTGCCGAATTTTCAATTGAGCAGGCCAGCGCAAAACAGTCGGCATAGGACATTGAATACTGAGCTTTATACTCTGCTGCCTGAAAAATGAGAGAATCCGGCACTGAAAGCAGCTTGAAACCCAACTGGTGAATCCGGGAGAGTATTTCAAGTTTTTTGGTATCGCCAAAGCGTCTTTTGGTCAAATACAGGATTTCACCGACATTGATCATACAGATGAGCCGGTCAAGATTGTGTTCAATACTTCTGCGCAGGATTTTGGCAACGATTTCAGCGCCCGGTTCATTCTGAAAGAAAGCCAGCAGCGCATGACTGTCAAACAGATATCCGCTCATTTCTTGCTGTCCTTTTTTCGGTCTTCAAGCAGTTCTGTTGCAAGGGATGGTTGTCCGGAAAGACACCCCCTCGCATTTTTCACCGGGTCTATAGAAGGCGGGGACAGGTAGATCATATTACCATATTCAAATATCTGAATGGCCATTCCGGGTTGAATCCGATACTTTTTTCGTATTGCCGCAGGAATAACGATTTGACCTTTGCCTAAAACTTTTACAGTTTCCATATGCATCTCCTTTATAAACGTTCAACTTTTTGATAAAAGGTATAACGTTTATAAGAAAAAGTCAAACCATGTGTTGAAAGGACATCATACCTATTTCGCAAATGAGAAAAGAGTTTAGTATGTCCCCGATTACTGAAAGGAAAATTACGATGTAACCCTGCGCATACTGTCAAGCAGGTCGTTGACGGAAACGGTTGCGATACCGGAATTGATATCGGACATGGCGTAGGGAATGACCAGCTCGTGATTATGAATGATCGAACCGCAGGAGTAGACCACATTGGGAACATAGCCCTCACGCTCTTTTTCGTGGGGGGCAAGCAAGGGTTCATCCAGCCGGGCGATGATTTTTGAAGGATCTTCAAGATCGAGCAGTATGGCACCAATGCAGTACTGGCGCATAGGCCCGACGCCGTGTGTGAGCACGATCCAGCCTTTATCGGTCTCTAAGGGCGAGCCGCAATTGCCGACCTGGATGAATTCCCATGGGTATTCGGGTTCCTGGATGATCTCGGATTTTTGCCAGAAATGGATATTGTCTGAGAACATGATATGGTTGTTTTCACCATCCTGGCGCGAAAGCATGGCGTAACGGCCTCCTATTTTTCGCGGGAAAAGCGCCATGCCTTTGTTTTGGACAGCTTTGCCGTTGAGTGTCAGGACATTGAATTTTATAAAATCCGTTGTTTCAATCAACTGCGGCAAGATCGTAATTCCGTTATAGGCAGTATAGGTCGCATAATAAGTGGCTTTGTGGTCGTTATCGAAAAATCGAACGAAACGGGCATCCTCAATACCTCTGCTTTCGTTTTTCGAAACAGGGAAGATCACCCGTTCGGATATTCGGTGATCCGGGTGGAATGACACCTCATAATTGGAATCCGCCAGCCAGCGTAAGATTTCGAAGGTTCTTTTTTGAATCGTCTTGGGAAATTGCGGTTTTGCACCAAGTAACTCAATCTGTTCTATCAATTCATTACAGGTGAACTCTTCCGGCAGTTGATTGAGGATATGCGTGGATATCTCATTGCCGGCGCCCATTTCGTCAAGCTTGTGCCGGAAAACAGATTTCTTGTAAACCCGGTCCAATTGAAGATCCGGCGTTTCCACAAAATCACTGACCGGGTCGAAATGGAACCGGTTGAGCCGGTCAAGGACGCCGCTGCGAAAGACAATGGATGAAATATGGCCTTCACCGGTCGCCCGCAGGCTCATGACAAAGCGCAAGCTGCCTTTGTCAATATGGCGCTGATCCGGATGGGGCACGATGGAAGGGTTGAAAAGTGCGGCGGATTCAATTGAGTACTCTTTTGTAAAGTATGCTCCGATAAGGTTTTCTTGAATATCACTGAGCGTTGTATCACGGGGAAGATGTTTTTTTACCTCATTGAAGTGCCGCTGAAAAATATGTTCGATATCTTCATGTCTTCCGGAAAAGTCAGCCATAATCCCCGCCATCAGTTTTTTAGCTTGCACATCCGGCAGGCTCAGTATCCGTTGAATGATTTTATGGCTGCGATATTTTTTATCCGGAAGATGAATCTGGGTGATTACCCGTGACGTATCTCCTACAATCTTAATTGCTTTTCTTTTTACTTTCAGTTTTCGGTGCTTCTCGGCTTGCATTTCTTTTTGTCCTTATTGTTTATTGAATTTCTTGTTCAGCTTTGCGATCATCCGGAAATGATCATTTACATTGCAGGCCGGGGATTCGATAGGCAAAGCGCTGCCAGCTCTTCGATAATGGCTGTGCCCGCGCACATGACCGTGTCCGCGCCG
>CAMBQS010000413.1 GCA_945870015.1 Desulfocicer vacuolatum DSM 3385 | reverse complement strand
GGGACTAAAGGCAAAGGAATTGCATTGACAGTGGAACAATGTGACGTGACGCTGGATATGGATCAAGGTATTGCAATAGGAATGGTGATCACTGAACTGATTTCCAATGCATTCAAACATGCCTTCCCTTTGGGCACAGGAGGGACGGTGTCAATCAATCTATCTAACCTTGATGGAAAGTATGTAGAACTGATTATCAAGGATGATGGGAAAGGCATGCCGCCGGAGATCGATATTATGAACTCACCGTCGCTTGGGTTGCAATTGGCGGTTGCTGCTGTAACACGGGAACTGGGTGGAAGAATAGAGGTGGAAAGAGATAATGGTACTCGATTTATTATTCATTTCAAATATAAGAACAAAAGATGAAAGGAAAATAATGGATACCGCAAAGATTATGATCGTTGAAGATAATACCATAGTGGCAAAAGACTGCCATGAATGCCTTGAAAATCTTGGCTACACGGTTACCTCAATTGTAGCTTCAGGCGAAGAATCCATCCAGCGAGCAGAGACTGAACTGCCGGACGCGGTTTTGATGGATATCCACCTTCGTGACAAAATGGATGGGGTCGAAGCGGCAGAACAGATTTATACTCGTTTTGAAATTCCCGTTGTGTTCCTTTCAGCTTATGATGACAAGGCATTGCTCGAACGGGCCAAACAAGTAGGTTCCTTTGGTTACCTTATCAAACCTTTTGAAGAACGCGAACTTTATGCCACGCTTGAAATGGCACTCTACAAAGCCAAAACAGAAAAAAAACGCAAGCAGATGGAATCCCAACTACAACAAGCCCAGAAAATGGAATCAATCGGCACCCTTGCCGGTGGCATTGCCCACGATTTTAATAACCTTTTGTATGTGGTGATGGGAAATATTTCTCTGGCTCAGGATGATCTGAACCTTGAGATCGAAACGTCTGAAAATCTCAAGGAAGCCGAAAAGGCATGTATCATGGCAAAGGAATTGACCGCACGGCTGATTACCTTTTCAAAAGGTGGTGATCCGGTTAAGAAAAGAATGCCCATCAATGGTTTGCTAAAAGATATGGTTGTTTCAGTATTGAGCGGGTCTAAGATCAAGCCAAATTTTTTTATAGCTGATGCTATCAGAACCGTAAATATTGATGAAGGTCAGATCAAACAGGTTGTCCGTAATATAGTCGTCAATGCAAAAGAAGCAATGGATGATAATGGACAACTCACGGTATCATGCGAAAATGTTGATATAGCTGAAGAAGGCTATCTGACATTAAGCCAGGGCGAATATATTAAAATATCCTTCAAAGACCAGGGATGTGGAATTTTAAAAGAAAACTTCGAAAGAATATTTGATCCCTATTTTTCAACCAAAGATATGGGGGTTGATAAAGGACAGGGACTTGGGCTTACAGTCAGTTATTCCATCATTCAAAAACACGGTGGATTAATCCATGTAGACTCTGAACCGCAAACAGGATCGACCTTCTCGGTTTATCTGCCAGCGTTCTTTTTCAAAAACCCTGAGTTACAAAACTTAGGGAAAAAACATACAGCACAAAAGTCTGTAAGAAAACCTGCCGTCGGTACAGGAAAAATTCTTTTAATGGATGATGAAGAACCAATCAGGACTTTTCTGGGTAAGGTAATTAACAGATTAGGCTATGATGTCATAACTTGCATTGAGGGCAAAGAGGCTGTTGAAATTTATACGAATGCCATGGAATCCAAAGAACCCTTTGATGTGGTAATTTTAGATCTAACCAATAAAATCGGAATGGGGGGTCAAGAGACCATGAAAAGACTTCTTGAACTTGATAGTGACGTTAAGGGGATAATTATCACCGGTTATTCTGATGATCCGGTAGTTGCCAATTTCAGGGATTATGGTTTTTCTGGATTTATTATAAAGCCTGCAACCAGGGATGAACTGAGTAAGGTTATAAATGAGGTTCTTTCAAAGGATCAATAAGTTTTGGGTGACACTAAATATGGTATACTGTTGGACAACCATTCTCTATTAATCGGCTGGTCATAAAAACACTAATTTAGGAATTTAAAATGCCACTATCTCGCCGCATCATTTTTATATGCTTTACCAGTTTGCTTGTATTGCTTCTTATACCCTTGTCCGGTTCTGCAACAGACCAAAAGAATATCAAGCCGGTCATAAGAATCCTTAAATCCGCAAGTGAATTAGACTATCCACCATTCTGTCTGGTTAAAAAAGATGGCAGTGCTTATGGATTTTCAGTTGAACTTCTTAAAGCGGTTACCCAAATAGTCGGACTTGAGATAGCTTTCGATATCGCTCCATGGAATGAAATCAAACAAAAACTGATTGATGGACAAATAGATGTTCTGCCTTTTGTCTCCTATTCAAAGGAAAGAGATGATATTTTTGATTTTACAGCGCCATATCTACGGATGCATGGAACCATTTTTGTCCGAAAAGGAGAAACATCCATCCGCACGGAAGCTGATTTAAAGGAGAAGGAAGTCCTCGTGATGAGAGGCGATACGGCCCATGAGTATGCTGTAAAAAGGAATATATCCAACCATCTGATATTGACCGACAGCTTTGAACAGGCGATGAGGCAGCTTTCCTCAGGTAAGCACGATGCTGTTATAATTCAGCAACTGGCAGGGATTCAATTGATCAAACAGTTGAATATTTCAAATATCGTTGATGTCGATTCATTCCGGGATACAAATCTTAAAATAAAAGACAAACCCCTTCAAGGATTTGAACAAAAATTCTGTATTGCGGTTAAAGAAGGCGATAAAGAATTGCTTGCAAGGTTAAATGAGGGCCTGGCCACTGTTATTGCCAATGGTATATATGATAACCTTTACGACAAATGGTTCAGCCCGATCCTGCCCCAGCCTCCCGTCAATATGGTGATGATGGCTAAATATATTCTTTTAATTCTGTTTCCTGTCTTGTTTGTTTTTGGAATTATAGGGATCTGGTTGTTAAAGAGGGAAGTCGCCCTGAAAACAAAAAAATTAATTTTTCAGATCGACATTACTGAAAAAGCCAGGAATGATTTAAAAGAAAGTGAGACGCATTTGCGGACTTTACTTGATACATTGCCGGACCTGGTCTGGTTTAAAGACCCGGAAGGCATTTATCTTTCCTGTAACTCCAGGTTTGAAGATTTTTTTGGTGCAAAAGAAAAAGATATTATCGGAAAAACAGATTATGATTTTGTGGATAAGGAATTGGCTGACTTTTTCAGGAAAAAAGATAAAGAAGCCATATCAAAAGGACAACCCAGTACAAACGAAGAAAATATTACTTTTTCA
>CAMBQS010000412.1 GCA_945870015.1 Desulfocicer vacuolatum DSM 3385 | reverse complement strand
AGAGATTAGTGAAAGTGAACTTATTGCCTCAAGCGAAAAAGTAATAGGAAACTGGAAAAATATGCTTTCGAAAGGGTATATCGGTGCCAAAATTTACAGTGGAGATGACAGGGCTTGGAATGCGAAAAAACTGATATGGATTGATGATTCAGCGTCATTCGATATAAAAAAAACAGACTCGATTGTATCTCCATATATTTTGATTATTAAGTTCAAAGAAAAATTTTGTGGAACAAACTATTTTAGCCCCAATGCAAACGGTACATTTTCAAAATATTTCAACCGAACAGTTGGATTTAAATCAATTGAAGATGCCTTTTTAAATGTGAAAGAAATGGATTTTATTGAAAAAGACAGCGACGGGAATTATGTTCCCGAAAATGGTTCTGTTTTTGATGTGGTTTTAACATACTCACTTCAAAATGGTTCTTGGGTTTTAGATATGAAAAGTGAAGAAGCTAAAATCTATTTTGAATATTGGGTACCGAATAAAGAAACCGAAGTCTATACCAAACAATTGCTGTCGATTCCTGTTAAATAATAGCAAATTTGATACAATCAATTAGACTCAGAATGAAAGAATGTTGTAAGAGTATTGAAAGAATCTTCGCTGCATGCCGAATAGCCGGATTCGCCGCCCCCGCGTATTCAACTAGACGGTCATGATCTCTGGGGAATAATAGGGATGTCTATGATTTCATGCATTCTGTGACCACCCTGTTGAGGTGAGATGATGAATAAAACAAATTCAGTCATCAAGGTGAGAGCAATCCAGAAGATGATTTTACTCATTCGAAGTGAGAAGGTCATCATTGATGCTGACCTTGCGGAAGCTTATGGCGTGACGACAAAAGCCCTGAACCAAGCCATTCGACGAAACTCGGATCGGTTCCCGGCTGACTTTATGTTCCGCCTCAACAAGGAGGAAAAAGCGGAAGTGGTAACAAACTGTGACCACCTCCAGATTAAGTGTGGTGTCTTTCGAATTCTTAAGTTACATATCCAGGAATACACCCGGTACAATCTTTTGAAATAGAAATTGGACGCGTTGAATTCCTGTAAGAACAGTTCGTGAACTGTCTCTACAGACATTCTGTATGAAAACATGGAGTTCTCCTCATGAGAAGGGAAAATCAGGCCACTGAATGGAAAGAATCCTGGCGGGATGATTATCTGCGCTGGGTTTGCGGGTTTGCCAATGGCCAGGGCGGTGTGCTGGTGATCGGCAAAAACGACCGGGGTGAAGCCATCGGCGTGGCAAAAAGTGCAAAACTATTGGAGGATTTGCCAAATAAAATCCGTGATCTGTTGGGTATCATCGTCGAGGTCAATCTGGTTGTGGAAGACGACGTGGAATTGTTGGAGATTCATGTGCCCGCCTACACCAATCCCATCAGTTACCGGGGACATTATTATCAGCGCAGCGGAAGCACCCTTCAGGAATTAAAGGGAGCGGCGCTTGATCGCTTTCTTTTGAAAAGGCAGGGACGAACCTGGGACTCCGCACCACTACCGGGGGTCAAAGCTACGGATTTGTCTGCGACAAGCCTTGGAAAATTCCGGGAGCTGGCTTCCATAAGCGGCCGTTTGGGTTCTGCGGATCTGTCGGCGCCGGATAGGGGGCTGCTGGAAAAACTGAAATTAACGGAAGGCGCCTACCTGAAAAGGGCGGCGGTACTGTTGTTCCATGAAGACCCGGATCGATTCATAACCGGGGCTTTTGTCAAGATAGGTTTTTTTGTTTCCGAATCAGAACTTGCTTATCACGATGAAATTCATGGTTCTCTCTTCTCCCAGGCACACGCTGTGATCGATCTGCTTCGAACCAAATACATGAAAGCAGCGATCAGTTATAAAGGTATTCAGCGAATCGAACGGTTTCCCGTTCCCTATGAGGCTTTGCGCGAGGCCATACTGAACGCGCTTGTGCATCGTGATTATGCAGTCCCTGCACCGATACAGATTCGCGTGTATGAGCATACATTGAAGATCTGGAATCCGGCAGTGCTTCCGGACGGCTGGGCTTTTGAAAAATTACTGAGTGCGCATGCTTCCCATCCCTATAATCCGGATGTGGCCAATGCCTTTTTCCGTTCCGGGGAAATCGAATCCTGGGGCCGGGGTATTGAAAGAATCTTCGACGCATGCCGAACAGCGGATTCGCCGCTCCCGCGTATTCAACTGGACGGCCATGATCTCTGGGTGGAGTTTCCATATTCCGGTGAATATTTGGCTATGCTTAAAGGTGAGATGGCCTTGGACAATAAAGAAAAAAGTTCGGGGAAAAGTTCGGGGAAAAGTTCGGGGAAAATCATAGAATTGCTGACCAATCAGCCTCACATGACGATTCCTGAGCTTGCTGAGAAACTTCGGATTTCGACTCGGGCGGTGGAAAAAAACCTGCGGAAATTGCAGGAGGCCGGAAGACTGAAACGGGTTGGTCCTGCAAAAGGCGGCCACTGGGAGGTTTTAAAATAAACACATGGTACTGAATTCAAAAAAAACTATTGGCATACAATTAAGTATAGTGCCACCGTAATGCGTTTGACAATGAATTCATTTGTGCCTATAATGTAATTACATTACACACAAATGGAGGCAGATATGACAACTTTAATCAGAATAGGGAACTCTCAGGGTGTTCGTATCCCAAAAGTGATTATCGAGCAAGCTCAATTGGAAAATAAAGAGCTGGAATTCAAAGTTACGGATGATGGATTATTAATCCAGCCAGTTAAAAAACAGAGAGAAGGCTGGAAAGAACAATTTGATAAAGCTCTTCTATCCCAAAAAGTAAGCAAGATAGATCAGGAATGGCTGGAAGCATCGTTGGTAGATGAAGAGGATTGGGAATGGTAAATCAAAACATCCAAAGATTTGATATCTGGCTGGTCCAATTGGATCCAACACAAGGTTCTGAAATAAAAAAAACAAGACCTTGTGTTGTAATTTCCCCGGATGAAATGTCTGCATTGGCAACGGTGATTGTTGCTCCAATGACGTCCAAAGGATTTGCCTTCCCAACGAGAATACCTTGTACTTTACAGGGCAAAAAAGGATTCATTCTATTGGATCAAATGAGAGCTGTTGATAAATCCAGATTCATTCAAAAACTGGGTGTGATTACGAAAAACACTCTGATCAAAACAATCAACTGTCTACAAGAGCTTTTTGCGTATTAATGGGCTACCCCATAGAGCCAATTTCAAAAGTCTGTTGTTGTCGTTCCGGCGAAAGCCGGACACGAAGTAAAGCGTAACACTATCCAGTATTTTCAGTTCTTTTCTGGACATCGGCT
>CAMBQS010000411.1 GCA_945870015.1 Desulfocicer vacuolatum DSM 3385 | reverse complement strand
TACAACGTAAAAATACCGACATAAAGCCATATGAGGATGCTCCAGATCGTTGGAAGCGGCTCGATATAGGGATGGTCGAGCCATAAAAATTTTCTGTGAATGAATTCCCGGCGGAAAATCAGACCGGGCCACCAGATAACGCCTAAAAGGACAATACTAACGGCAGCCGCTATTTTCGGCAAAAGAGCCGGTTTCAAGTCCAGATAATGCAGGGACAGGCGATAACAGATAAAGATCAGCAGAACAAAGCAGGTCGTCTGGATATGCTCGCAGATCAGATTCAGGGTGCCTTCCCCAAGATTATACTGCAAAAAAACAGAGGCGCTGTGAAAAAAAACAACACAGGAAGCTGCAAATCCCCATTTATTCGAAGCATCCTGTTCAAGCCGGACAGACATGATCGCATGAAAAATACCGAGAAAAACGGCTGTTGATGCAACAATAACGGCGCCGATGGATGCGGGTATAAAATTTGTCATGATCAAATTACGCTCCGGAACAGGGAAAAGGATTATATTAATTCATATAACAGGCCATGGGAGAACACAATAGGTAAGCGCCCTTATTTCCAAAGCTTCAATCGTTTTTTGCATTCAGATACCGGCAGCCTGGCGTTCAGAGACATGAGACGGGACAGTTTCTCATGGGCCTGTGTTTCTGTAATAATTTTCTGCCCCACCAACTGATCGAATATCCACAAAACACCATGAACCTTAATATCGCTGCCCGCTGCGATTCTTCGCATAGCAGCTTCCCCTGTCAATAGCCTTGCCGACAATGCCTTTGAAAGGAACAGGCAGGAACAGTCAGGGATTGAAAGATTTTTGTGCTGGAAATTCAACGACTGGATTTCCGTTAATTCCGGAAAACTGAAGTGTTTTTTCTTTAAGATTCCCCCGTCTATATAGGCTTTCAGATCCGCCGTATTGGTTTCCAGAACTTCAGCAAGCACAAGGTCTGTCACATGGAATTCACAAGGTAACCGGAAAAACGCATATAGAAGATCGATTTGCAATAAATCAATGAGAATGTTGGCGTCATTGACCAGAAGGATCATGAGACAAACAACACCTTTTGATCAAATTCAGATTCAGCCTGGTTTAAAAATGCCGCGGCCTTGCTGAAACTGATGATCTGCTCGGCTGCTGCATGATAAACAAGCTGCTTGAACCGGTTGGCCGCTTCCCTGCCTTTATATTCGCCAGGCTCCTGCTTTCGCCAGCCCCGGCTGCCTGCATAAATGCAGAAGGATTGGTAAGTATTGTCCGAGATAATCCCCAAATTATGTGCTCTTGCCATGATGGCCTGGATGGAAATACCAAAAATACCCTTGAGCTTAATCAGTTCCCACTGGGTGATTTTAGTTCGTTGTTCCCCCAATTCCCTTTTCATAACCGCTTCGGGTAATAGCAGGGCACCGGCAAAGGCATGACATAGTTTTTCGGTTTTTTTCTTTTCAGCGTCAGGAAAATCCAGCAGCAGATGGGCCAGTTCATGGGCAAGGGTAAAGCGCTTGCGCACCAGATCCTGGTCCTTGCAGACCGCTATCACCGGAATGTTCATGTCTGCCTCAAATCCTGACAGGCCATCAAAATCTTCAACCTCCGGTACCTCAAAAACCTTAAAGCCTTTATTTTCCAACAGCTCAATGAGATGAGGCACAGGGCCTTGCCCCAGTTTCCATTGCTCTCTTATTTCCTGTGCAGCCCGTTCAATGTCGGCAAGGTTTTTTATTACAGGGTTTGAAACCGGATTCACAAACGGCTCCCGGATATTTAAAATTTCTTCCAGTTCCAGGTATTTTTGAAGAAAATCAATGGTCTGATATTTAATCTGATCTTCCGCTTTTCTGCTCAGACGGGATTTCTTCCGGAACTCCAGCCCGGCAATGGAAACTCCGGCCGGTCTGAAAAAATAATCCACCTTGATATTCAATGCACGGGCCAGCGCCAGCAATACTTCGCTACCGGGATTAATCATACCTTTTTCATATTTACTGATGGCCTGTTTGGTCACGATTCCACCGGTTTTTTGGGCCAGCGCATCCAGGCTCATACCTGCCATTCTCCGGGCTGATTTCAAACGAATACCAAATTCATTTATCATAGTGATCACCTCCTGAGTTGACAAATATCATTTATTTTAAATTTTTGTCAACCATTCTTTCAACACTATCCTCTTTATCGGAAGCGGTATGACCAATAACGAGCTATCAGAACAAGGGCTAATATCTGTCAAAGAACTGTGGGTGAGAATTCATTACCCGGCTAAGGCCGGGTAGTTTTGGTGAAACGCCCTGTGCGGACATGCATGCAGGTTGCTGTGGGGGTAGGGGGAGCAAAAACCCCGGCTACCCTATTAAACGGCCGCAGGAGCTCCTTTTCTGAAAAATTACTCTCAGGGTTTTATAATTCTTTGTAATTCTTCAATTGAATATGGCGGTTTTTTTTTATGGACCATTCCATGACAGTTTGGGCAGACTGGCCGCAAATCATCAATAGGGTTAACCTCATATTTTTCTCCAATTTCTGAGAGTGGTTTCAAATGGTGGACATGAATAAACCCCTTCCCTAATACACCGTATTGTTCCTCGAAGTTAAACTGGCAAACCGAACAGTTTAATCCGTGGTAGTCTATACAGCGCTGTCTGGCCACTGGGTCACGTTCATATGCATTGACAATAATCTCCCTTACAGAACCTTCAAAGAGATTCTCCTTAGAAGAAAATATGACCTCTTCTGGAAATAAATCGTTTTGTTCGTTATATCTGCCATTATCAAGGGTAGCAATCTCTGCATTCTTTCTAAGTGCCTCTTGTATAAAGCTTTTATTGCTTTTTATCCACTCTGCGAAAATTTTTTGATTATATCCCCTATTCCAAGTCCCCTGCTGAAATGGGCAAGGAGCTTCTGTCGCAGCACGAATCTCAGCTCTTATTTGGTTGGACTGATCTGTACCAGGGTCACTCCCTCTTAAATTGTAACTTCTGAACAAACACATTGCTTTCCACCAACCAATTTTCCCATTATTTTTTACACGTTCTATCATCCATTCGGTAAAGCCAGTTTGTTCCCCACCAATTTGGATTAAAGATATAATTGATTTTAAATCCCCTTGTATTTCTTTAGTCCAATTTGTGATGGTCGCCCTAATGGATTCATCAAGTTTATCAATTAGCATTTTTGTCTTTTCCATAACAGCGATTGCAGTTTAACAAGTGATTCACCGGTTAACCGTATATCGCCTATATATTCTATTTAAAATTTCCTGACCGTATATCCTTGACATGCAAAGCCATCGGCTTTA
>CAMBQS010000410.1 GCA_945870015.1 Desulfocicer vacuolatum DSM 3385 | reverse complement strand
AACCTTACCGAAAATGGAATCATAGTCGAATCGGTCATTTTTTAATACATCAGAAAGAATATCGGTGGGAATTTTACGGATAATGGAATCCTCCAGATGTTTAAAATAATATGCAGGAGAGGTTCTGTCCTGTTCTGCAAACACGATATCAAATCCAATGGCCCTGGCCTGGTTCGCATATAGACGGTTGGTTAAATCGGCAAGGATGTTTCTGGACCAGGGCCACTGACCCAGGGCGGTTAGACTTTTTTCATCAATATCAACAATGAGAATGTCTTCGGAAACCGGCTGGGGGCCTCTGATATTGAACATCATATCCATGATGCGATTGTCGATGGTTTCCAAAAGAGCTGGTTTTCGGCTGCCGAAACCATATTGGATTAGACAGGACAGGAAGATGAGAAAACATCCTAAACAAAAGGATGACAGGTTAAAATGAGTCAAAAGGCGATCAGGCATATGCAATATCACCCCATATGCTCATGGTTAACGGTTGCCTGCGAAAATGCCGTGATATTGTTTGCCGTCGGACATTTTGGCTGAAAAATTGCCTGCGGCAGCTTCGGCGCCGGGGCCGTAAAAGGTCCCGTTTACATCACTTGAGACGGTGCCGGATATGGTGGCGGAAAAACCGGAGGTGCTGCTGACCGGAGTCGAACTGGTGACGAACAGGTTGACCTCGGTAAATGAGATGTTCCCTGAAACCGGAACAGCGGCGCCGGAAGAAAAGTCGATGACAAGGTTGGTGGTTCCATTGGTCATTCGTGTCATCTGGCTTGTATTATCAAACATGACCCCCTCTGCCTTTCCGGTATAGGTGCCGGTGAAGGAGGTCCCGATCAGGCCGGTGATGGCCGGTGAAAGGGTGGGATTGCCTGCGATCCATAAGGAGCCCGGTACATGAATATGATAATTTTTTCCGGTTACCGGCTCTGAATAGGCAGCTTCCCAATAGCCCCAGGTGGTATAGGTGGAAAGGGCATCCGTGTCGGATGTCACCATGAAATTGCCATGGGATTTAACTCCCCCAATGCCGCTGATATTTATGACAGAGGTGCCGCTGAGGGAAGCGCCCATGATCTTATCGGTGATATAGACCGAATCACTGTCACCCCCACCGATGGTTAATCCTATAATTTTATTCGCAGCATTTAAAAAATCCTCTCCGGACAAAGACCCGGCCAAAGTGCCGGCATCTTTATTGATGGTCAAAGCAAAATCACCGGCACTGTTATTGGAGAAGATTCGCCTGTTGACATTGGGTGAAGCCATGTCTTCGGCAATACCGGTAAAAAAACCTTTCCAGGATTCAGTTCCCAAATTTGTATTGACGGCTTTACTGCTGACGATGGCTGCTGAAATGTCCTTCCAGAAGAGTTGATCGGCTTGATTCTGCAGATTGATATCATACCCTTCCATGGCAAGGCCTAAACCTGACTGATCCGCACCGTAAAAATGGCCAAAGGTTTCATTTCCGGTCATGGCTCTTATGATTCCGGATCCGTCAGCCCCATCGGAGCCTAAAATCCGAAGTCCTGAAATCGTTCCCGAGGCGGAAATATTCCCAAAACCGAATCCGGTATCGATCTTTGCCGGGCCTGCGGCAATCTCTTCAAGTCCAATGATCCTTCCATTATCCCAGTTTACAATGAATTTCATGTTTTGAAGGGGTTCGCTGGTGATCATATTCTTCATTTTGCCTGAATACACCCATATTCCGGTTGAAGGGACAAAAGAAGATTGGGTTAGGGGACCGGTATATCCAAGATCAAGCAATATGGCCAGCATTTCTTGTTCTGCTCCGATGGGAGCCAAGGTTGTATTAAGGGTTGCCTGGGTGGAGGCCAAAGTCGTTTCAGTTATATCAGATATTTCATTTGTTGAAAACAAATCGAGAGGGGCGCCGTCAGGTGTTGAGTCTGATGATAATGCAGATGTTTCGGTAGAGCTATCGGCTGGTTGAGTCCCGGAGGATTTGGATGACGATTCCGGACTCCCTGATGCTGCAGTCTTCGATGTCGGATCAGAAGGGATATTTTCCGGAGTTGCCGCCAATACGGTTTCAAATACACGCAGTTCCTCCTGGGTCATTTTTCGTGGCGGTTCAGGCGCCTGGCCTGGACTTTTCACCTGGGTCCCGAATCCTGGCTCACTGATGGCGACAAGACCCATATCATTTTTTATATAAATACCCCGGCCCCCCTGGAAAACAACAGAAAGGTTTGTTCCTTTTACCATTCCTGCATACATGGATCCTCGGATGCCGATGGTGCCGGAGGGGGTATGGGTTTTAAAATTATCAGGCGCAATGCGGGTGATGGCGCCTCCCATGATTCTGAAACTGCCTTCCTCGATCCGGGTTTCCATGGCAGAATCTTTATCTTCCGGTTTCCATGAGTATTTTGTCAGCTTTATTTCAGTATTGTTGCCCAGTGTCATCAATGTGTTGTCGTTGAACATGAGCTGTACCCGTCCCTGTTGGGTTTTAATGGTGTCGTTCAAAAAGACGGGGGCATTGATGGATAGCTCTCTTTGAATTAAATCCGTATCTTCAGCAAAAATTTTTCCCCGGAGGGCCACTACTTTTCCGATGGGCATGTTCTGATCAGCAAAACCGATTGAAGCTGTGAGCAGGAATAGAATCATAACGGTAAATTTTTTGATACTGATTTTAACAGACTTCATGATTACCATCCTTAAAAAGCATATAGGAGAAATAGCTGAACAAGATCCTGTTCATATTCATAGAGTTCGATATTGGAAAATGCCCAGATATGCTGATAATTCAAATTTAATGAGGCCGCTCGGTCCGGGTTCTCCGAAGACTGCCACATGATTTTTTTCAGGCCGGCACCAACGGAATGCTGGTGATCTTCACGGCTTTTATTGAAAAGGGAACCGGGTTTTGAATAGGTGGAAAATTGATAGGCATAACCGGCTGATCCGGTCATATTAAACGGCAATTCCCGGGAAACGGATATGCTGGGGCTGTATCGCCTGTAGCTGTTTTCATCATCATCGGCATTTTCTCTTTCTGCTTTAAGCCCGATACCGATCCAGTTATGTCTAAACAAATAATTCAGATCATGGCGTAAAGATATGTTTTTTGCATCTTTTCCCGAATTATGGGGAAAATCCTTTTCCTCGACTTTTAAAGCCGTATGGCTCAGAAAATAGGGATTAAAGGTGTGATCCAGCAAAAGTTTAATCCCAAGGTTGTCCTGATATTCAGTATTGCCAAGGTCGATATGGCTGAATAAGAATCGTAATCCCAACCGGTTTTTGCCGGAAACAAATTCAGGCCCGGTGT
>CAMBQS010000409.1 GCA_945870015.1 Desulfocicer vacuolatum DSM 3385 | reverse complement strand
TATTCGGGGTTTTGAGCAAGGCATTCGGGTATGGCAATGTCATACCGCTTGCAACCGCATTGGGGCTTTCCCAGATCGGAGAGTTCTCTTTTGTTCTGGCAAGGGTCGGTATCCGCACGGCTTCCATTTCAATGGAATTTTATTCCCTGATCCTGACCACAACCATCATCACCATGTTCCTGACACCATTCATATCCGGACTGACCGCGCCATTGTATGCCTTCCGCAGCCGGTGGGGAAAACCATACAGCTTTCAGACCATCAATCTTCCGGAAGATGCGTTACAGGATCATCTGATCATTGCCGGATGCGGACGGGTGGGCAAACATATTGCCGATGTCTTACAGCGCATCGGGGTGAATTTTGTAATTCTCGAACTGGATTCAAGACGTGTCGATCAGTTGAAAGCAAGCGGATTTCCCATTATTTTTGGTGATGCCAGCCAGCCGGTAATCCTGAAAGCAGCCAATATTGAAAAAGCAAAACTCCTTCTGGTCACAACGCCTGCGGCTGTTGTTTCCCAGGCCATCACCCTGCTGGTCAAAAAAATGAATCCAGGTCTGCACATGGTTACGCGCGCGCATTCTCTGGAGCAGATAAAGGATTTTATTGAAAATGGCGTATATCATATTGTACAGCCGGAATTTGAAGCTGGTCTGGAATTCACCCGCCAGGCACTGCTCCATCTGGACATGCCGGTTGAAAGAATCCAGCAGTTCACCGATGAAATCCACCATGAGCTATACCAGCCCCTGTATGACCGGCAGGGGGAATACAATTCCATTGCCCAGCTCCAGAACAGCTCCCGGCTGTTCCGGCTGACCTGGGTTACCATCCATCCGGAAAGCTGTCTTGTTGGAAAGACCATCGCACAGTCGGAGATCCGTACTCTTACCGGTGCAACCCTTGCCGGTGTCCTGCGAAACGGAAAGCTTTATTCAAACCCGGCCCCTGATTTCACGATTGAACAGCAGGATATGGTGGGGGTTCTGGGGAAAAACGATCAACTGGCTGCTTTCCGGGAATTATCCAGCCATATTCCGGCGGTTGAGCCGGCCTGAAAATGGATTGACAAAAAACGGATAAATCCTTGCAAACCCGAAAAAATAAAATTCTATTGATCTTTATCATCATCCAGTTGCTGGCTGCATGTGCATCTCATGTGAAACCGGTTGTTTCCCTGCCGGTACAGACTGCTTCATCGGATGAAAAACCTTTTCTGGGTATCGGCTATTCTGTTGTTGATAACCTGAAAGGTTTGCCGATACCGGATACCCTATCCAAAGGGCTGCGGGTCACCCATCTTGTTCCGGAATCAGCAGCTCATCATGCAGGCCTGAAAATCGGGGATATTATTGTTTCCTATGACACTCATGCGATAACCGACCCTATCCAGTCGTTCAGAGAGTATATTCAAACCGCAAAAAAAATCGGCGATCCATTGATTCTGGAAGTGATCCGGAAAAGCACAAAAATGACTGCCCGGCAGAATGATGAAGAGATCCGTCTACAGAACATCGACTCCATCAAAAAGATGATCGACAACCAGATTCCGGGCAGTCAGATTACCGTATCCATTGACAAGGACGTTCTGATCCGGACAATCCATGTGGTTCTGGCTGCAAAGCCGGGGACACTACGCACACCTCTTCCGGAAAACAAACAACTCTACCCGGAGTTTGAAAGCATCCATGATCCATACATTGATCTATCCCTGAATCTCATTCATGATTTTCATCTGGATAGCACATATGAAAAAATTCTTGAGCAGTTTGATGCAGACGAACAATGGGATGACCGGTTCCGGCTGAACCTTGTCCGGTATATTCACCGCGACCCGTTGCGGGCGCTTACGGCTGCGGATCAGACATGCAATGCCCTGAAAAAGCAGATAGAGAAAAAAGAGTTATCAGAACTTCTGACAAGTGCCGGCGGGCTTCTGGATGAAAAAATTGAAATAAAACCCGACACCCTGCCCTCCCCACCGAAAAGCAGAAAAAATCCGATGGAACATTTCCGGTTTATTGAAACCGCAATCAACACTTCACTGACATACCGCAATCAGGCTTTTCAAAAGATTACCAAAGCAGACCAGCAGTTTCTGATTCACAATCTGTATGATGTCCTGATAAATCCGGATGGCTCAACCTTTTCCATGACAGAGGAGGAAAACCAGGCAGATGAATCCTTGCAGAAAATAACGGCACTTTCCCATAAAATCGATTACGCCTCCCTGATCTCCGCAGCCGTGCTCCTTGCCCGTCTTGCAGATGAAACAACCTGGCTCGCGGATTTTGAGGCTTGCATGATGGATTACAAACAGAACAAATTGACCAACATTCCAGGTGTGCAGGGAGATATCCTGTACGTTGCAGACACCTCCGCAGGGAAAATGATTATCGGAGGAAAAGGGCCGAATCTTTATGATATAAAATCCTGCCTGATTATCGATTTCGGCGGGGATGATATCTATCTGAACGGCACCGGGAATGCGGACGGAGCCGGTCTGTCCATGATCATCGACATCAGCGGAAACGATACCTACAGCGCCACAGAGAAAGTATCCATGGGAAGCGGGTTTCTCGGAATCGGCATGCTCATTGATCTGGCCGGAAATGATGTATACACGGGAACCTCTTTTTCCCAGGGTACCGGACTCATGGGAGTGGGTGTGCTTGCTGATTTTCAAGGCAATGATCGTTACAGTGGGCAGGAATATACGCAGGGAGTCGGCTTATGGGGCAACGGCATCCTTCTGGATCAGGTGGGGGATGATGTTTATGCTTCCACCCTGATGGCCCAGGGTGTGGGCGGACCAAAAGGCGTTGGAATTTTATCGGATAGGACCGGCAACGACCAATATCTTGCCGTTGGAAAATATAAAAATTCTTATGGATCAAAAGGCATATTCGATGGCATGTCCCAGGGGTTCGGCTTTGGATTCCGGGGGTATGCCTCCGGCGGTATCGGTATCCTGATGGATTCAGGCGGAAATGATTTTTTTCACGCCGGCAACTTTTCCCAGGGGTGTGGGTACGCCTTTGGGCTGGGGATTTTACAAAATTCAGGTGGAGATGATCGCTACCTGGGCTCCCGGTATGCACAGGGTTGTTCCGCCCATTCAGCTTCCGGAATCCTGATTGAGGATGGTGGAAATGATCATTACTCAGGCGCTGTCGGAGCCCTTCAGGGAGCAGCCTGGGATATGGGAGTAGCTGTTCTGGCAGATCGATCCGGCAACGACATTTATAAAAGCCGTAATCTTTTTTTCTCCCAGGCTGCGGCAGCTCTCACTGGATTTGCGATTTTCATGGATCAGGG
>CAMBQS010000408.1 GCA_945870015.1 Desulfocicer vacuolatum DSM 3385 | reverse complement strand
TCATCTTGCCGGCAGGGTCTATTTCCACCTGGTGGAAAGCAGAGAAGAAGACTACCCTTTCCAGTTTCTTGCCACCTATGCAGAAGATACCCAAGGGGGTGGCGAAAGAAAACACCGTCCCCTGCACCATGCACTTGAAGCATATTCCGGGGATCAACTCCTGGAATTGATGACCACTGTAACATTTGCTGCAAAACAAAGCCCCATGGTACGGGATCTCATGGATACCGGGGAGTTGTTTCATCACCTGGCCTGGGACAGCCGGGAGGCCTATGTGTTTTTGCAGCAGGTGGCTTTTTTTGAAACCTGCGGCATCATCTGCCGGATACCGGACTGGTGGAAAAATAGGCGTCCGGCGGTACGACTGTCCATCGGTCTGGGGAATCTGAAACCCTCCCATGTGGGCATGGATGCGCTGCTGGATTTTAACCCCCTTTTGTTGATCGGAGATGACCCTGTCACTCCGGAAGAAGCCAGGGCAATTCTGGCTCAAAGCGCCGGGCTTGCCTGGATCAAAAACCGATGGGTTGAAGTGGATACAGAGCGACTGAAACAGATTCTTGAGGCGTATGAAAAAGCCATGGACATGGTAGATTCCGGCGGATTGACCATAAAAGATGCGCTGCTGCTTCAGCTTCACCCGGAACGGTTTAAGCTGATGGAAAACGAAACCGACCTTTCCATTGTCCACGGGGATTGGCTGAACACGGTGGTAATACAGCTTTCAAACCCTGAACGGTTACGGGCAGTGGTCGCACCGGAAACCTTCCGTGCAACTTTGAGACCCTATCAGCAGCAGGGGCTTAACTGGCTTTCCTTTCTGGATTCCCTGAAATTCGGCGCCTGCCTGGCCGACGATATGGGTCTTGGAAAAACCCTTCAGGTGCTCGGGATGTTAAGTCTTCTCCAAAACCGGGAACCGGACCGGATGTCTTTGTTGATCGTACCTGCGTCCCTGATCTCCAACTGGGAACAGGAAATTCAGCGGTTTCTTCCCGGTCTGGCCTATGCCGTGGCCCATCCCGGAAGTTCTGATCCGTTTGTGGAAAAAGTCAAGGATGGGCCTGATCCCGACGCGTTTGATCTGATCATCACGACCTATGCCATGGTACAACGGTTTTCCTGGATGGATCAAATCCAGTGGCGGTGCATCATTCTGGATGAAGCCCAGGTCATAAAGAACCCTTCCACAAAACAGACGAAATGCGTGAAAAAACTCATGGGAGACACCCGGATTATCATGACCGGTACACCCATTGAAAATAGTCTTTCGGATTTGTGGTCCCTGTTTGATTTTCTCAATCCAGGATTTCTCGGCAGTGCAGCAGCATTTAAAACCTTTGCCACCCAATTAAAGAAAAACCCCTCGGGATACAGCCGTTTGAAAAAGGTCATTGCCCCCTATATCCTGAGACGGATGAAGACCGATCCTGCCATTGCCCCTGATCTGCCGGCCAAGGTGGAAATGAAAACATTTCCCGAACTCAGCCGGCATCAGGTGGTGCTGTATACTGATTTTGTCGAGCAGTTGAAAAAGCGCCTGGCCCTGGCCGACCAGGGGATAGAACGCAAAGGGCTTATCCTGACCTCGCTGATGAAATTCAAGCAGATCTGTAATCATCCGGACCAGTTTCTGGGAACCGGCGGGTTTGACCCTGTTGAAAGTGGAAAATTCATTCGTCTCGGAGAATTGTGCGAGACCATTTATGCAAAGCGGGAACGGGTTCTTGTCTTTACCCAGTTCAAAGAAATGATCGCCCCTCTGGTCAATTTTCTGGAAGATATTTTCCATCGACCCGGCTGCTTTATTCACGGCAGTATAGATGTGAAAAAAAGAAAGGAAGCGGTCGAGCGATTTCAAGGATCGGAATATGTTCCGTTCATGGTGCTTTCCCTCAAAGCAGGCGGCGTTGGACTCAACCTGACCCGGGCGAACCATGTGATTCATTTTGACCGGTGGTGGAACCCTGCGGTGGAAAATCAGGCCACAGACAGGGCCTTTCGCATCGGCCAGCAAAAAGGAGTTCTGGTCCACAAATTCATCACAAAAGGGACCATTGAGGATCACATTGATGCCATGATCGAAAGTAAGAAGGAACTTGCGGAAACGGTGATCTCGGATACAGCAGGGGGATGGATAACAGAATTGGATGATAAAAAACTTTTAGAGATGTTCAGCCTTGCGCTGTGACAAATATTCACGTATGGATTGGAAAACCATCGGATGAAGAGGAAAGAGATAAGATGCGGAATTATTACGGGTATCCGAAATATGTCAGTGTTGCTGAAAAAAGGGCCAAGGCTGAAAAAAAGCTCAAACAGCTCAAGAAAAAGAATCCGAACCTGGCACCGGTGATGATTACCGGCAACCGCCTGGCCGCATCCTGGTGGGGGACGGCATGGAATACCAACCTGGAAGGTTACGCAGATTTCAGTAACCGCATCGGCCGGGGCCGCTCCTATGTAAAACATGGCGCAGTTCTGGATTTGAAAATTGAATCCGGAAAAATTACCGCCCTTGTCCAGGGTTCCGAATCTGCCCCATATCAAGTGGAAATCACCATTAAGCCATTGCAGAAATCCGTATGGGAGAAGATCATTGAACAATGCCGGGGTGAGATTGACTCCCTTGATGCCCTTTTGGGCGGGGCCTTGCCCAAAGCCATGGAAACCATCCTGACGCGGCAGGGGGAAGGCATTTTCCCTTCCCCAAAAGAAATAGAATTTGACTGCTCCTGCCCTGACTGGGCATCCATGTGCAAGCATGTTGCCGCTGCCCTTTATGGGGTTGGGGCAAGACTGGATACAGACCCATCCCTGTTTTTCCTTCTCCGGCATGTGAATATGGAAAACCTTGTGTCAAGCGTTGTTCGCAGCGAGGCAGATCAATTGCTGGAAAAGGCAAAAACCAGAAAATCCAGGAGAATCATCAGGGATGCGGATTTATCATCAGCCTTTGGCATTGACCTTGACGATTCCATTCCAGCAAAAAGGCCTACAGCGAAGCCTCCTGCCGGAAAAAAAATATCCAAAATCAAGGTCAAGAGATCTATATAAAGGGATCAGTATCATAGCCCCGGCCTGATTTTCAGTTCATCATGACCCCATGCGTTTCAAGATGTCTTTGACCGTATCACCCGAAGCAAGCTTTCCAAAATGCTTCATCACCAATCCCATGGCCTGCACGGGACTCTTGAAAGCCGAGAAGTCCACATTGTCTTTGATCCACTGCTCGATCTCTTCCGAGGTTGCCATTTTCGGCAGATACTGGTGCAACAGCTCCAGATAGTCTGAGGTGGTCTCCTTTTTATACTCCAGCACGGTCTTTTCCGATTTGATGAACTGGCGGATAATGTC
>CAMBQS010000407.1 GCA_945870015.1 Desulfocicer vacuolatum DSM 3385 | reverse complement strand
TTCATCTTTCCCCACCGGATGTTTCCGGTCGTGATGAAATATTTTATGGATTCAAAGGCTTTTGCATAAAAAAGCCTCAGAATATGAACTTCCGGGACAGCAATCAGTCCAATGGGTCTGACCTGCTGGATGGCTCTCAGCAGATTTTCTTTTCCCATACCCGGATCGATGAATACGGGAATCAGTCCAATCTTGAACAAGGCAAAGGTGATAGCAGAAAAATCAAGGGATGGCCGGACAAAAACAAGTGTCCGGTCGCCTTTTGCAAATCCCATGTTTTTGAGCCCGATGGCATACTGCCGGGAACGTTCTTCAAGTTCCGAAAAGGTCAGAGAATCATATGCGTACCCTGTTTTGAACAGGGTTTTCCGGGGTACGGTAATGGCTTTCTGATGGGGCTGTTTTCTGGCTTGCTCGGTGAGCCGGCTGGCAATGTTCATGGTTTTTTGTATCCCTCTGCTTTTTGTTCGTTCATAGTCAAGAAACAGTTGGGTGTCAAGAAGATAGCTTATTCCAAACGTTGATTGACAATCATCCTGTTGATAGGATATAGAATAATCATACAATATCCAATCGAATTGCTCTCCATTCTTTTTTATCTGAAATCTGAGTCAGACACCACCTGGCTTCTCCTTCAATCTCATCGGATCTGGTTTGTCGGCCCATGCGTTGACAAACAATTTTTCGGATGATGGATCAAATCATTTACATAAAGAAAAGGAGGTTACCCATGGAAAAACATTTTATTCATTATGCAACCTTTCTGAAAGTGACAAGGGCCATTTCCGAGAGCAAAGATCCGGAGGAAGTGGTTTTGATGACCGCGGAGAGTGTGAAAACCGCTTTGGGTGTAAAGGGCTGCTCGATATTTCTGCTGAATCGGAAAACCGACGAGCTTGAGCTGGCAGCCTCTTTCGGGTTGAGCAAGACCTACCTTGAAAAAGGGCCGATTCATTATATGCGTTCGATTCAGGAATCGCTTGCGGAGGGCCCGGTTGCGATACATGATGTTCTGGATGATCCCCGGATTCAGTATCCGGAAGAGGCAAGAAAAGAAGGAATTTCTTCAATCCTTGCCGTTCCTATTGTCGTGCATGGGAAAGTGACCGGCGCGCTGCGCGTTTATACCGCAGAACCATGGGATTTTACCCTTGAAGATGTAAATCTGGTGCAGGCTGTATCCCAGATATGCGGGATGGCGATTGATTCATGCCGGCTTCGCAGAGGGTACAAGACCAGTATCGAGATCCTGAAAAATATGCGGAATCCTGAAGAGATCAAATCCAACCGGTGGACCCCCTATGAGGGAATTCCGGTCAGCGTGGAACAATCGATTTGTGATTATTGATCTGTTTGTCTTCTGAGCCAATTTCAAAAGTCTGGTGTTGTCATTCCGGCGAAGGCCGGAATCCAGAGAAGTGAAGTGCTATCCAGTATGTTAAATTCTTTTCTGGACACCGGCCTTCGCCGGTGTGACGTTTTTTCATTGTTTTGAAATTGGCTCTTCTGTTCAGATGAAATCAATCAAAACTCCAGCCCCTGTTCTGCTGGAGTTTTTTGCGGGGAGTTAACTGGCAAGGGTCTGGATATAACTTTTCAGGCCATCCAGAAACATCTGCACGGACATCATGATCAAAAGCATGCCCATCAGTCTGGCCATGGCCCGGAGTCCCTTTTTCCCGACAAACCGCATCATCATCCCGGATAAAAGAAGAATCAGAAAAGAGATTCCCCAAGCCAGAGAAAGCGCGCCAATCCAAGTTCCGATCCTGTCCGGATCTCTGCTGGCCATGAGCAGCAGCGCTGCGATGGCCGACGGTCCGGCGATCAGCGGCATGGCAAGCGGGACAATAAACGGCTCCTCATATTCCATATCCCCCTTGATGCCGTGCTGGGGGAATACCATTCCAATAGCAATCAGGAAAAGAACGATCCCGCCGGTTATGCTGAGGGAGGATTGTTTCAGGCCGAGGAGGTTCAATAATGGTTCTCCGGCCATGAGAAAAAAAAGAAGAATGAGATAGGCAACTATCAGCTCCCGTATCATGATTCCGGTTCTTTTTTTCTCCGGCACCTCCTGGAGGATGGAGTGAAAGACTGGAATGTTTCCCAGCGGGTCCATGATAAAGAACAGAATCAGGGTGGCGGATAAAAAACTCATTTATAATATTCCTGGAGGAAGGTTGCATTTGGGGTTTTGAGATCTGATCGAATTTAAAAATTCCCCCCTTGGGGGGATCAAGGGGGGGTATATGTAATTTATTTTCGAAAGTAGTTTATGCGTTAACAAATAAACACCCCCCAGCCCCCAAGGGGGGAATATATAAGGAAAATTTTCAAAAATCGTCTATTGATTCCTGATAAATGTCTTGACAAAATCAGGTGCATGCTCCTAATTGTCGAATTGTGTGATGTACAGTCAGCCCAGACAATACGGAGGTCTCTTGTGCCCGGAAAAAGACTGAAGGCCATTATAAAAGAAAAGTTTGCCATTAACAACCGGAATTGGAATATCTACGCCGCCCTTTTTCAGGCCGTGGACAAACTTGCGGGTGTTTCCAAATACCCTGTGATCGGTCCGGTCATGAAAAAGATATTGCGTTTTGATCATCCGGAGAAAAACTATACCCAGGGATATGTGATCAATCTGGATAAGAGCCTGAGAAGCGGTCAGAATGTCGTACTGCCCATCATGCTGGTTGAAAAAGCAATTCAGGAATCCTCGTATCGAGCCATCATGCACAAATGCATCTGCCGGGATGGCGGTGTCAAGTGCAAAGATTATCCTGCGGATTTCGGGTGCATCTTCATCGGTGAAGGGTCACGGGTGACGGAGCAGAGGGGGATTGCCCGTCCGGTTTCCATTGACGAGGCGCTTGAACATATCCGGAAAGCAGCCGAATATGGACTGGTCTGTCAGACAATCTGGGTCGAGGCGGAAGAGTTTGTCTGGGGGATCGATTCCGACAAACTTCATCATTTTTTGGAAATCTGTTTCTGCTGCCCCTGCTGCTGCGTTGCATTAAAAAATTATCGCAGGGTAGGAAAGGATATTCAGGATAGATTCCGGTCTGTTGGATGGAAAGCCCAGGTCATGAAGGAATGCACTGCCTGTGGAGCCTGTGAAACAAGATGCCCGAAACAGGCCATACACATTCAGAACCAGATAGTCACTGTGACACAGGATTGCATCGGCTGTGGTTTGTGTGCAGCCGTCTGTCCGGAAAACGCCATTGATATTATTCAGGTATCTCCCATGAAGGAGCATATAAACGATTATTTTTTTGGATTTCGTCCGGAAGTATGATCTGTTTACAATTTAGGATTGACATTCCTAAACTGTAAGAATAAAATGCG
>CAMBQS010000406.1 GCA_945870015.1 Desulfocicer vacuolatum DSM 3385 | reverse complement strand
GATCAGATGAATTAAGGGGGAAATGCAGAATGAAATCCATAGTCATATATTCAAGCCAGACAGGAAATACAAAAAAGCTGGCAGAGGCAGTTTACTCGGCCTTAAGCGGTGAGAAGTCAATTTATCCTATTGGAGAAGCACCGGAGCCGTCAGGATTTGATCTGGTATGCGTCGGCTTTTGGCTGATGGCCGGGAAGCCGGATCCAAAATCTCAGGAATACTTGAAGAAAATTACATCCCAGAAGTTGTTTCTGTTTGCTACCCATGGTGCTTCTGCAACATCACGGCATGTTCAAAATGCCATGGAAGAAGCAATAAGGTTGGCACCGGAATCGGATATAATCGGATCTTTCAGTTGCTCCGGTGAAGTGAATCCAAAAGTCATTGAGAAAGCCGGATCAAAGCCGGAACCGCCGGCATGGCTTGATGATGCCCCCAAAGCAGTTGGTCATCCGGATCAAGCAGACCTGAAAAATGTGATACGCAGATTGGAAGAAAGCCTTTAAAAACAGGAGCCGGAATCATGGATCATAAATCATTTTCAGATACGGCAATCGTTGCTTGCGGTACATTGAGCCTTGAATTGAATTATTTGAAGCAGGAAGGATTTTTGGATACGGATCATTTGCTGTATACTGCTCCAGGCCTTCATCAGAATATTGTTCAGCTTGAAAACCAGTTGATCGAGCAGATTCAAAAGGCCAAAGAAAAGGCGGCCAGGGTCATTGTGGTATATGGCGGAAAATATTGTTACGTCAATCCGGATGAACCGACAAGGACCATGGAGGTTATCATCAGGGAACAGGGGCCTGAGGTTTCAAGAATCAATGCCACCCATTGCATGGATATGCTGGCAAGTGAATCGGAAAGAGATCAGATCGCAAAGGAGCTTGCCGGTGATGAGCCTGTCTGGTGGATGACACCTGGTTGGGTGAAATTCCGCAGCCAGGTTTTCAAGGGATGGGATAAAGGGGTAGCCAATGAAAACTTTCCCAGGCATACGGGCGGAGCCATTATTCTGGACGGGATTGGGTATCTTGATCAGTACATGGAAGAAAATCCGGAAGAATTCCTGGAATACTGTGACTGGATGGGAATCCCCATGCAGGCTTATCCGATCACCCTGGATCGATTGAAATCCCTTTTGCTGGATCAATTACAATAGTCGCATAATTGCAACTTTTTTTTAAAAAGAGTCGCTAAACTGAACTTCCTGATCCATCGTGCTTATGGTTGATATTTTGTTACTATGTTGATTTTATATAATCTTTAAAAGAGAATTCTTTTTTTTAAAAATGGCATGTAATATGCTTTTTTTAAGAATAAGAATAAAGGGAAAAATAGAAAATCGAACAGACAAGGAGGTAAGGTTATGCCAAGAGGAGATGGAACCGGTCCGCAGGGTCAGGGCCCCGTGACAGGAAGAGGCAAAGGACAATGTGGTGGTGGAAAAGGACAGCAGGGAAACAATCAGCAGGGAAACAATCAGCAGGGTCGAGGCGGTGGCCGGGGACAAGGCGGTCAAGGTCAGGGCGGCAGAGGCCAGGGGGGTCAGGGACGGAAAGGAAATCAACAGAAAGGCAGTACCAATCCATAATGAGTAACGGCCGGATACCGTCACTTGCCAGAAAAGCAGGATATGAAAAAAGCTTCATGCAGATAAAAATAACAACACTGGTGGACGATCAGGCAGCGGCAGCGGACAATTCACTCATTCATGAGCATGGACTTGCCATGATTATCCAGACCGCTCATGAATCCATTCTGTTTGATACCGGGTACAGCGATGCCTTGTTGAAGAATGCAAGACAGTTGGGAATCGATGCCGGTCAGATCCAAAAGGTGATCATAAGCCATGGTCATCTGGATCATGCCGGAGGAGTAAAGTATCTGATCGACAGTAATCCCTGTTTTACGTTGATGGCTCATCCCGGTATTTTTGCAA
This sequence comes from Desulfocicer vacuolatum DSM 3385, assembly GCA_945870015.1. Classification (GTDB taxonomy): domain Bacteria; phylum Desulfobacterota; class Desulfobacteria; order Desulfobacterales; family SURF-7; genus QZKS01. The sequence goes on along the minus strand of CAMBQS010000406.1, from coordinate 1,421 downwards.
AAAAAATCATCAGAAGCAGTGGAACCAGCCGGACTTTCGGTGTATCAGAAGATCTGCCTGTATTGAAAAAGAAAGGGATCCGGTTGGATTTGCAGAAACAAGCGGTCATGATTTCGGAAAATATCATGACGACCGGTCATATCCCCATGGAAACGGATTTTGAGAAAGTCGAGAGCCGGTTTTTCACAGAGGAAAACGGCGATGTTGTGCCGGATTTATTTGAAGATGAAAAGGCATTGATTATCCGGACCTCTCCCGGGACAGTTGTGCTGCTGGGTTGTTCCCACAGGGGAATTATCAATACATTGAATCATGTTGCAGAGGTAACCGGAAACGATAAGATATATGCCATCATGGGCGGACTCCATCTGGGGAATGCACATCCATCCAAAATAGAGAAGGTATGCAATCATCTGGAAAAATTTGATATAGATCGAATTATCGTGGGGCATTGTACAGGAATTCCCGCCATAACAGAATTCATCCGAAAATTTGGGAATAAAGTCGAGATAAATTCAGTCGGAAAAACCATTGAATTATAGAACAGAAGGAGATGCCGGCATATTTCGGAACTACAATAACAGACTTTTGAAATTGGCTCAGGAATAGAAAGAATCATTATGAACGATAAATTGGATGACTTTTTGGATCAATTGCAGGAACAGATTTTTGATGAAACCAAGGAAGCTTTTGGTGAAGCTGGGTTTCAGCGATGGCGAAATCCGCTTTATCTGGGAAGAATGGAAAACCCGCATGCTCACGGGAAAATTACAGGAAGCTGCGGGGATACCATGGAAATTTTTTTGATTTTTGAAAATGACCGGGTAAAAGAAGCTTCCTATCTCACGGATGGCTGCGGTTCAAGTTCGGTATGCGGCTCATTTGCCGCTGAAGCGGCTTTGGGGAAAAGGCCTGATGAACTGACTGAGGTAACGGGGGAAACCATATTGAACAAACTTGGCCGATTTCCAAAAGAGGACGAACACTGCGCTTTTCTTGCCGCGGAAACGCTTCAGGAAGCCTTGAAAGATTATATGATTCAGCAGACAAAAAGTCAAAAAGACAGGGGTCATGTCTGAAAAAGAAAATCTATTGGGAAGGTTCAGAAAACGTTTTCGATGGTCCAGGGGGAGGCATGGCTGTCAGACATCATGTCATCAACAAAAGGAGTGCATGTGCCCAAGGTGTAACCTTTCGATTCACTCCGAGAACAACATCCCCTGTTTCCGGAAAACATGTCCCAACTGCGGGATTCCGATGGCAAGACGATTCTTTCAGGAGTAACGCAGCGGGCTATCCAGCATGAAAGAAACAAAAGCGATTACAAATCCGAATCCCGACAAGATAAAAGGATTAAAAGAAGGTCAGCGGATTGCACTGATGTCCACTGTCCTGATTTTTCTTCTGGCCCTTTTGAAAGC
>CAMBQS010000405.1 GCA_945870015.1 Desulfocicer vacuolatum DSM 3385 | reverse complement strand
ATTCCATATTCCTGGGTATCCCGGTGCCGGTCTGGGGAATCGTTGGATACACCTTTTTTCTGCTTTTATTATCCTTTGTCTGGAAACAGAAAGGCGGGGAACATCCGCTCTGGTCACTGCTTTTTCTGATTGCGCTGGCATTCAGTGTTTACAGCATTATTCTTGCCATTATTTCAACCGTGTATATTCACAGTTATTGTATCATGTGTCTGTTCAGTTTCGGGGTCAATTTTTTTCTTTTGTACTTTACCTGGATCATCCGGAAACGGTTTCATATCCACGGCGTTATTCAAAACACGCATCGGGATCTGGCTTTTTTGTGGACTATGAGGAAAAAAAGTGTTCCTGTAATGGGGATATTCGCCATATGTGTTTTTTCTCTTTTCTTTGTTTTCCCTAATTACTGGACATTCTCTATTAAAGAGATATCAAGAGAACTTCCTACCGGCATAACCGCAGACGGCCACCCCTGGATCGGTGCGGAAAATCCAGTACTGGAAATCACGGAGTTTACGGATTACCAGTGTTTTCAATGCAAGAAAATGCATTTCTTTCTCCGGAACCTCGTAGGGGAAAAACCGGATCAAATCCGGCTGATTCACCGTCATTATCCGATGGATCATCAGTTTAATCCGATCGTCAGAGAACCTTTTCATATCGGTTCTGGAAGTCTGGCGCTGTTGGCCATTCATGCTGCGAAGAAAGGAAAATTCTGGGAACTGAATGATCTTTTGTTTGATGCTGCCGTTCAAAAGGGCGAGATCAATGTCAAAGAGTTATCTGTAAAAATCGGTTTGGGTGACAAAGAGCTGGTGGCTGCTTTTTTTGACAAGGATACCCGTGCCCATCTTGACGCGGATATCCGGTCTGGATTGAAACTGGGAATCAGCGGCACTCCGGCTTATGTTGTCAATGGTAAAATTTACCTGGGACAACTGTCGGATGATGTGTTATCAGAGGTAGTCAATTAAAAGTGAAGCAAGGGGGCATGGTTTTTTTCATACTGGAGAAAATGACTTTATTCATCGGACAAAGGTAAGCGTATGATTGGTTTTTCAGAAGTTTCTATTCAGAAAGTCATTCGCCTCGTATTACTGATCTCCATTTTTGTTTTGACGGTTTCAATTCTTGTTTTATCCTCTGTCCCGCCGGTCAGCCGGGATGAACTGACACACCACCTTGCAGTACCCAAACTCTATCTTGAGCATGGTGGCATTTACGAGATCCCCTCCATTATCTTCAGTTATTATCCAATGAATATGGATCTTCTGTATCTGGGTCCACTTTTTTTTGGAAATGATATCATTCCAAAATATATTCATTTTTCATTTGCATTGTTCACAGCACTTCTCATTTATCACTATCTGAGAAAACGCCTTGACAGTTTGTACGGAATCCTGGGAGCGCTGTTTTTTCTTTCCATTCCAGTGATTGTCAAACTATCCATTACAGTTTATGTTGACCTTGGGCTGATTTTTTTTTCATTTGCTTCGTTGCTGTTCATGATGGAGTGGTGTGATAAAAACCACGCATTCAGATTTTTATTTTTTTCTGCTCTATGCTGCGGTCTGGCAATGGGGATCAAATACAACGCCCTGATTCTATTTGTTCTGATGTCCCTTTTTGTCCCTTTTGTTTATATCCGATCCGCTCCGGTTGAATCTGTTAGTTCTTTCGCGGCAATACGGCATGCTGTTTTTTTTGTTCTCATTGCACTTCTCTGCTTCTCACCCTGGATGATCCGTAATTATGTATGGAAAAAAAATCCTGTATATCCGCTTTATCATCAATTTTTCAGCAAACCGACGGTTGAAAAGGGAAAAGAAACAGGAAAAATCATTTCAACTCACTATACCGGAAAACAGATTGGGCCGATGGCCCTTCGGAAATATCTTTACAAGGAGACCTGGTGGCAAACAGCATTGATTCCCATCCGTATATTTTTTCAGGGAGAGGATAACAATCCAAAATATTTTGATGGCAAACTGAATCCCTTTTTATTTTTGCTGCCTTTTTTTGCATTTTACCGATACAAAAAACAGGACTCCCGGTTACCTGTTGTTTTTGAAATGAAAATCATGTTCCTGTTTTCTGTTTTGTTCCTGTTATTTGCTTTTTTTGCGCAGGATGCCCGAATCCGCTATTTTTCACCGATTATCCCTCCTTTGGTTGTTTTGTCCATGTTTGGACTTCACAACCTGGTGGAAAGGACTCGTCAGGGGAGTCCTTTTTTCAGCAGATCAATACCCCATTTGATTTTAGGGGCTTTCGCAGGCTGGATGCTCTGGATGAACGCCGGTTATGTCGTCGATCAGTTCAGATATGTTGAACCAATGACGTATCTGACAGGGCAGGTGGATCGGGATCAGTATATTGAGAAATATCGTCCGGAATATGCAGTCATGAGATATGCGAACCAGCATATTTCAGAAGATGCCGTCATCCTGCCTGTTTTTATAGGCAACCGGTATTACTACAGTGATCGAAAAATGATCTTCAACTTTTCCTTGTTTGCAAAGATCGTTAAAGAAGCAAATCGTCCGGATGAGATGTTATCTGAATTGAAAAAAAGAGGGATCACCCATATCATGATCGGCTATGATCTCTTCAATTCATGGGCAAACAACAACTTCAGCAAAAAGGAAAAGATACAAATTGAACGCTTTTTTTCCAAACAGATTGATTATCTTTATTCAAAAAATGGATATGGATTGTATAGAATAGAGTGATTTCCCGGTGTCTGAAATTTTAAACCACTGCTGGGGAAAAAAAACGCATGGGTTTTTTCAGACGGAATCAGGTCTGAATAGGGAGTTGAATCGAAATATTGAAAAGAAAATCATGCAAAATGGTGAGCATACAAAATTTGCTTTAATCATGATCTGGGTGCCTGCCTGTCTGTCTTTGATGCTGTCACTTGTTCATATCTTTCATTTACAGGCAAACCCTGCCTATAATTTGCCGGTCATCGATTCCCTTGAGTATGTAAAGCGTGCCGAATACATCCTTACCCCTTCCATGAAGCCGCGTCCATTTCTGCATTCTCCTTTTTATGCATGGTTTCTGGCAGGAGTTTTTTTTTATTTCGGGAAAAGCCTTATCCTGATACGGGTGATGCAGGCGATCTTGAACAGCATCTCCTGCATTCTTGTCTATAAACTGGGCAGGAGATGTTTTACGCCGGTTGTCGGATATTATGCAGCATTGGGATATGCATTGTATGCACCCATGATCTACTTTGGAACAGAGATCATCAATGTCCCGTTTGTCCTTTTCTTTACACTCTTTTCCCTGTTTTTGCTGATCCGGTCGGTTGAAGAGATGCACTGGAAATGGTGGCTGGCTGCGGGTCTATTTGCCGGATTAAATCT
>CAMBQS010000404.1 GCA_945870015.1 Desulfocicer vacuolatum DSM 3385 | reverse complement strand
CGTTGTCCATCGAAATTCTCCGGTTGCAGCTCAAGCCCTTCTCAAACTGACAAGTTACGATGAAGAACCGGATATCCATTACCTGGAAAAAGAATTATCCGATTTTATGGGAAGGCATTTATATAAGCCGCTCAAAGAGATTGAACTTGGGAAGTTATTGCAGAATCTCGTTGAATTAATGTTTCATCACAAACTCACTCTTCCGCCGGATATCTATTTGATGATTAAAGCTCTGGCAACGGTAGAAGGTGTTGCCAAAAGACTGGATCCGACTTTTGATATGGTGGCTCAGACAGCTCCTTTTATTGCCAAAGTGAAACTTGCCAGGACGTATCCACAGAGAATTGCTTCGGATCTTATTGATTTTGCAGGAGATATGAATACATTTGTTCAGCAGTTTCCAAAAGATCTTTTGGAAATTTCAAGGCTTCTGCGGCGTGGAAAGTTTAATGTACAAATGGAACACCGGGGACTGGATAAGCTGATAGCAGCCCAACATCAAACGAATAATCGACTTTCCTTTTCCATCATTATCGCAGCACTTCTTGTCGGGTCCGCATTGATTGTGATTTCAGATACGCCACCACTGCTGTACGGTATTTCTTTAATCGGGATCATCGGCTTTCTTGCAGCCGCTGTAATGGGTATCTGGCTGCTGATTGCAATTTTCCGCAAAGGCTTGTAGGCTGGCTCTCTATTCTTTGTTCAATTCTGTTTTTAACAATTCAATATCCAGAGGAAGCAGTTTATTCGGATCATTATACAATGTAAGTGCTCCTGCCGGACATTGTTCAACGCAAAGTTCACACCCCATGCAGGCATTAATATCATATGAAAAAGATTTTTCATTGACTTTTATTGCTTCAAAAGGACAGATCTTCTCGCACTTTCCACAAAGCGTACACAAATCCGGGTCATGCTTTACCGAATAACCGGATGGAGCATACTGGGAAATATTGGGATCGATTTTACGGGACAGTTTTGTCGCCTCGATTTCAACGCAGCATTTGGGGCAGCAATTGCAGATAATCCCCGTGATTCCGCCGGTAGCTACTTTTAAAAAAGCATTTGTAACATGGCCGGTTTTTCTGGATTCTCTGATGATGTCAAGCGCTTCTTCCTGGGTGATCTGGATGGCATTGTACTTTTCCTTACAGTGCTCGAGCCATATGGGAGCAAAGTCCTGACCAATGGCAATACATTTTCTCAAAGGCCGGCATCGTTCCGACTCTTTCTGGTTCAGTGCACAGGGGCAATCCATGGTGGCAATCAATTTCGGATTCCGGATAAATATTTTGGTAGCATACTTAAAGGGAAGCACCCGTTTATTTTTATCTACACCAAGATCGATGTCCTCATTCAGGCTTAAAATTTTTGTCACGTCACCAGTGGAGAGAATTTTTGAATGATACCGGTTAAAAACAGCATTCGGAATCACTTTGATCGGCTTGAACCAGGATAAGAGCAGCACGGTTGATTTTGTCAGAAGACTTGCTCCTGCAACATATTGTTTGTGAAAGTAAAAATAGCAGAAGTTGTGTATTGCCCTGTCAATTCTCCATCCATGTCTTTTCAAGATATCTTTTGAGGATTGTTTCATCTGGATTTTCTCCCGGTACAAGACAATGTTTTAAAATGTTTATGTAGAAAAGGAAAAAGTGCCTGAAGTTATCAGGTGTGTGTGATGTCAGCCAGTTGTTCCTGGTTTGATAAATGAATAACAAAAGGCACTTTATTCCCCCTTACCGCTTGAATATATGGAGAGCCATCGCCGCAGCATCCACTCCGAGAATGCCTCCCCCGTTATGCGTCATTCCAACTTTAGCGTTGGCTACCTGCCGTTTGCCGGCATTCCCCCGAAGCTGCTGGACAACCTCATGAATCTGTCCAAGACCGGTTGCTCCTATGGGATGACCTTTTGATGCTAGGCCTCCTGAAGTATTGGATGGCTTTCTGCCATTCAATTCCAACCATCCCTCATCAATGGCTCGAGGCGCATCTTCTCCGGGAATAATACCAAGTTCAATCAGCGTAATTATTTCAGAAGGAGAGGTTGCATCGTGAACCTCTATGAGATCGATATCTTCCGGGCCGATTCCGGCTTTTTCAAACGCCTTTGGCCCCAGTCTTTTTGTGAGTGTATCTCCAAGGTCGTGACTGACTCTTCCGCTTCCAACCACAGAAGCTTCCACCCATATGGGGGTAGTTGTGAACTGTGCGGCTTTTTCTCTGGAGCAGATGATCGCAGCCGCAGCCCCATCGCAAATGGGCGAACACATCAATTTAGTTAAAGGGAAGGATATATCTCCGGAATTGAGTACTTCTTCGATGGTGACTTCCTTCTGGTACTGGGCATGAGGATTCAGGGCGCCGTTTTTATGGCTTTTTACGGCAATTTTTGCAAAATGTTCCTGCGTCAAGCCATACCGTTCCATATAGGTTCTTGTGTAGTAGGCGTACATGTCCATGAAAATACTTTTGCTTTTTCCACTATCGGAAGACATGATGCTTTCATTTTTCCCCTGTTTCTTCATGAAATCTTCCAGAAACTGCATGACGTTTTCAATATCAACGGCTGTACCCAATGCCATGAAGGATTTCATTTTGTCCTTGTCATATAATTTCTCGAATCCAACAACCAGGGCGCAATCATATACACCAGCCCCGACGGCAGTATAGGCAAGATTAAAAGCCGAAGATGAACTTGCACAGGCATTTTCAATATTATACATCGGGATCGTATCAATACCCATTGCGCTCAGTGTAACCTGTGCTTTGATCTGCTCCTGTCCGGTCATGATTCCGGGAGCAGCAGAGCCGACATAAGCAGCTTCCAGCATTGACTTGTCAATGCCTGCATCTTTAAGTGTTTCGGTCACAGATTCACGAACAAGATCTTTAATACTTTTTTCCGGATATTTTCCGAATTTGATCATTCCAGCGCCAACAATTGCAACATCTCGCATGAAAAACTCCTTTATGAAAACGATGGTGTTTCTGTTTTGATTTCAAGATACCTTGATAAAAGATTTAAGACGATTTTTCACATCTTCCACATAGTTCGGGTTGTTGACTGAAATATCAACGGCATTGTTCGGACAGGTCGTCTTGCACCTTCCGCATCCAACACAGTGATCCAGGTGAAGGGCAGCCCCGTTTTGAATGACGATATTATCAAAAATACATGTTTCAATGCACGCTCCGCATCCAATACAGTTCTGATTGACGCGAACATGAAGACCTTCAACAGGTTTAAACAGTTTTTTCTGATGCTCCGGCGAATGCTTGTAATATCCCATCATGCAGCAGCAGTGGCAGCAGAAGCAGACACTGAAAAGCTCCCTGGTATCCGGAGTCAGAAAACCGAGGTTATCCACATTCACTTTCCCGGT
>CAMBQS010000403.1 GCA_945870015.1 Desulfocicer vacuolatum DSM 3385 | reverse complement strand
GTCTGATCTGATACCCGAACTTCAGGGGCGGTTTCCTATTCGGGTTGAGCTTCATGCCCTGGGTGCAGATGATTTTTACAGAATTTTGACAGAACCCAAAAATGCCTTGATTTTGCAATATCTTGCTCTTTTACGAACCGATGGAGTGGATGTTGTCTTCGAGGATGATGCGGTCAGGGAAATTGCCCAGGTGGCGGAAGACGTCAATAATCATACGGAAAACATCGGGGCAAGAAGGCTTCACACACTGATGGAGTGTCTGTTGGAAGATATCCTGTTTGACGCTCCGGATCTTGAGAATAAAAAAGTTGTCATCGATGGGAAATATGTAAAGGAAAAATTCAAGGATATCAAGGACGACCGGGATTTGAGCCGATTTATCCTGTAAGCCGTCGTTACTTTATGGAGCCAATTTCAAAACTATTATAAAGCGTCACACCGGCGAAAGTCAGTGCTCAGAAAAGAACCGAAAATACTGGATTCTAGTTTTCGCCGGAACTACAACAACAGATTTTTGAAATTGGCTTTATGGTTAACCTTTTGGAGCCGGGTGTCAGGACGAAAATGATTTCAGACGAGAAGACAGCTAAACAGAGCGCAGCAGATATTCTGGTTGAATCTCTGCCGTATATCCGGCATTTTTATGGCCGGACTATCGTGGTGAAATATGGCGGACATGCCATGGTTGACGAACAACTGAAAACCGATTTTGCCAAAGACATCACCTTGCTGAAATTCATCGGGTTGAATCCTGTTGTCGTCCATGGAGGTGGCCCGCAGATCAATCTCGTGCTCGATCAGATGGGGATCTGCTCCACTTTTGTAAGGGGGATGCGATTGACGGATCAGCCTACCATGGATGTTGTGGAAATGGTACTGGGCGGAAAAGTCAATAAAGCGATCGTTGCCCAGATCAATCAGGAAGGCGGAAAAGCCGTCGGGTTGAGTGGAAAGGACGGCGGGCTGATCCGTGCCAGGAAGCTGCATATCATGCATCAGGTGGATGCTGATAAACCACCTGAAATTATTGACCCGGGACTGGTAGGAGAGGTAACCCATATCGATCCGGATATCATTAATACCCTGACAGGCAAAGGGTTTATACCCATCATCGCTCCGATTGGAACCGGTGAAAGAGGAGAAACCTTCAACATCAATGCAGACCTTGTTGCTGCGAAAATCGCTGTTGCCTTGTCTGCCCATCGCCTGATTCTTTTAACCGATGTTGACGGGGTGATGGACCCTGCCGGGAAACTGCTGTCATCCATCCGTTCAACGGAGGTGGATGAATTGATCCGGAAAAAGATTGTAACCGGCGGGATGATTCCAAAGATCGAATATGCGATGGATGCCATTCAGAACCGGGTTGAGAAGGTGCATATCATCAACGGAACCAGACGGCACTCACTTTTATTGGAGCTTTTTACGGACAAAGGAATTGGAACGGAATTGACGGAATGAACGCAGATATAAAACAAAGAGCCGACAGGGTGATCGCATCGACGTACAGCCGTTTCCCTGTGGTGCTGACACATGGAAAGGGATGCAATCTCTATGATGAGGAAGGCAAAAAATATATCGACTTTCTCGCAGGAATTGCCGTGTGCAATCTCGGGCACTCACACCCAAGGGTTTGTGAAGCATTGAAGAAACAGGCGGATATCCTTTTCCATGTTTCCAACCTGTTTTACACAATGCCCCAGGTGGAACTGGCGGAAAAGCTGGTTCAGCAAAGTTTTGCCGATCGTGTGTTTTTCTGTAACAGCGGCGCCGAGGCCAATGAGGCTTGCATCAAACTGGCCAGGAAGTTTTTTCACGACAAGGGCGAATCCAACCGGTTTCGCATCATTTCAATGAAAAAATCTTTTCATGGCCGGACAATGGGAACCCTGTCTGCGACTGGTCAGGATAAAATACGGGCCGGGTTTGAGCCGGTTCTGGGGGGCTTTGATTTTGTTCCCTTTGATGATGTTCAGGCAGTCCGGAATGCCATTACCCCGGATACCTGTGCGGTAATGCTTGAGCCGATTCAAGGAGAAGGTGGTGTCCGATGCCCGGAAGCAGATTATCTTCGTTCGGTTCGAAAGATTTGTGATGAAGCCGGCATCCTTTTGATCTTTGATGAGATACAGACCGGAATTGGCCGTACCGGGAAACTGTTCGCATATGAGCATTCCGGTGTGACACCGGATATCATGAGCCTGGCCAAAGCCCTTGGGAACGGTCTCCCGATCGGAGCCATGCTTGCAACCGAAAGAACGGCAAAGGCTTTTACTCCAGGAGCCCATGCATCCACCTTTGGCGGGACACCGCTGATTACGGCAGCCGCTCTGGAGGTGCTGAAGGTGATCGAAGAGGAAAATATCGTTGAATCCTGCAAAAGGACAGGGGGATATTTCAGGGAAAAGCTTCTCCTGCTGAAAGAAAAATATTCCATTATCCGGGATGTCCGCGGAATGGGACTTTTATTGGGGATGGAGCTGGCAGTAAACGGAAAGCCCATAGTGGATCAGTGTCTGGAAAATGGATTTATCATCAATTGTATTCAGGATTATATTTTACGATTTGTGCCGCCACTGATCATTTCAAGGGAGGAGATTGACCTTCTGGTGACCTGTCTTGATACAATATTGGGTAGAATTCAGATGGAAAATGCGAGGTCGTTTTGAAAAAGGACATTTTAACACTTCTTGACTTGACAAAAGAGGATTTTCTGCACCTGTTTCAGCGGGCCGCAGAACTGAAAGAAAGACACAAAAAAGGAATCATAGACCAGCCTCTTGTCGGCAAGAGCCTGGGGCTGATTTTTGAAAAACCCTCAACGCGGACAAGGCTGTCCTTTGAAACCGCCATGATTCAACTGGGCGGATCTCCGATTTTTATCAGTGCAAAGGATACACAGATTGTCCGGAATGAACCGGTAAGGGATACGGCAAGGGTGGTGTCCCGATATATTGATGCCGTCGCCATCCGGACTTTTTCCCAGGATCTTCTGAACGGGTTCGCTGAATTTTCAGATATCCCGGTGATCAATGCGTTAACGGATTTGTATCATCCATGCCAGGTTTTGAGCGATCTTCTTACGGTTATAGAACATAAGGGTGATTATCAAAACCGGAAAATCGCTTGGGTAGGGGATGGAAACAACGTGGCTCATTCGTGGATCAATGCAGCATCCGTGATCGGTTTGGATTTACGGCTGGCCTGCCCCAAAGGATATGAACCCAATCGGGAGATTCTGGACAAAGCCCTTTCCGATAGCTGCGGAACGATATCCGTCACCAATGATCCCCATGAAGCGGTCCAGGATGCGGATGTGATTTATACCGATGTCTGGGCAAGCATGGGACAGGAAAGGGAACAGAACATGCGGAAAGAGGTTTTCGGCCCCTTTCAGGTAAACA
>CAMBQS010000402.1 GCA_945870015.1 Desulfocicer vacuolatum DSM 3385 | reverse complement strand
AGATGGTACTCTGTTAAGGCTGACCCTGTGGATGAAAAAACTTTTATTCCTCCTCGTTGGTCCAGAAGAAGGCCCTCTTCTAACGACGACATGAAATCCGTTGTGTTTCTGTGTTGCCCAGTTCAAAGTAGTCTTGGATGGTCATATATAACAGCTTTAACAACTTTCTTTGAAGGTGATTGGAACGGAGACAAAGAACAAAGGCTACTGCCTGCAAGACAGTTGGATTTTAATCATAATGAGACCGCTGCAATCTTTAACGAAATACATAATCTTGGAAATTGGGTTATAAACTATGATGACCTTTTAGATAGGAGACAGTTAGTCAACCAGGATGTAAAGGTTATCAAATACAAGCAATTTGCAACCCAAGGCCGAAATATGATTATTTCTTCAAAAGCTCCTCTTGGACTGCTGCAATCGATGCTTTTAAATAGAATAAAAAATCTTAGCCTTGAAATACCAGAAGATAGTTATTTGGAGCTTGCAGATAAATTTTTAAATGATGCCATTAATATATCGGGAGATCTTGTCCTAAGAGCCGCCAAAAGAGGAAGAAGCGCCAGTGAATTAATAGGAGTAGTGCTTAGCCAGTTTTTAATCAAATCAGAGTTAAATGCTAAAAGATATCTTGGGTGGTACTTTTTAGATGATTACGCTGAATGGTTGGGACAAAAAGAACAACAAATTGCAGATATCCTTGTCTTAAGTCCGGAAATGACATCAATCGGGAAAATGAGGTTAGATGTAATCGTATCGGAATCAAAATATATTGATTTTAGCAGTTTATCTCCAAAACGAAAAGAGTCTCAAAAACAGCTGCGGGATACAATGAAGAGAATAGGAGACGCTCTTTTTGGAGATCCTGAAAGACTTGATAGGGACCTATGGTTATCTCGTTTTTCGGATTTGATCTTAAATGGGATTCAATTTTCTGCCAGTTCAGATATTGATCTCTCGGTCTGGCGAAGAGCCGTGAGAGAAGGAAAATGCGATATCTATCTAAGAGGATATTCCCACATATTTATTTCAGGACCCACTGATAGCGCTGATTGTTCAGAGCTTGTACAAGTGGCTGATTTAAACAATTCGTTCCAAGAAGTCTTTTCAAGACATCATCTAAGAAATCTTATTGTCAGTTATTTTCACAATACAGATCCTATGCCTTTACGGCGCGATATATCGGATCAAAATATTTGGTCAAAACAGGATTATTGCGGGTTATCCCATCAAATCAATGTTTTGAATGAGTTGGAAAAGGTGGAAAAGACCAAAAATATTATGTCTAAGGAGAATGACGACCCGATCAAAACCCAGTCGGAAGATAACAAGACAATAGAACACATGGAAATTTCTAAAAAAGAACCTCATCAATTAAAATTGGAAACCGATCCAAATAATGACCCATATTCTTTAATCAGCCGTTTTATTGACAAAACCCAGTCAATTAATGAGACAAAAGAATCGGAAAGAATTTGGTTAAAAGAAACTGTCAACTCATGTAAAAATGCGCTTCAACAATTTCAATTGCGATCAAAACTGCTTTCAGAATCTTTAACGCCTAATTCGGCCTTACTTAAATTTCAAGGCAGTTCTAACTTAAAAGTAGAAGATGTCCTGAGAAAACAGTCAGAATTTTTAACGACACACGGCTTGAACATTATTTCTGTGAAAGGTGAACCTGGTGTGGTAGCCATTTCAATTGCTCGGCCTGATAGAAAGGTCTTGCACCTTTTTCAAGTATGGAAGCAATGGAAGCCAAATATCAAAAACGGAAATGATGAAATCTTAATCGGAGTAAAAGAGGATGATAGTGCTCTTTTATTTTTTTCACCTAAGAAAAATTCGCCACATACTTTAATTGCCGGTTCCACGGGTAGCGGCAAATCTGTTTTGATGCAAAACATTATCCTTTCCATTGCTTGTACAAATACACCGGAACAATCAAAGATAACCTTGATCGATCCCAAATTAGGGGTCGATTATTTTGCATTTGAAGGGTTGCCGCATTTGCAAGGGGGTATCATTGATGATCAAAGTCAAGCGATAAAAATTCTATCTGATTTAGTCAATGAAATGGACCGAAGATATGGCGTATTAAAGCAAAACAGGGTTTCAAACATATATGATTTAAATAAAAAAGAAGATGCAACCGAACACCTGCCATTTTTATGGATTATCCATGATGAGTTTGCTGAATGGATGATGACGGATGACTATTCCAAAATTGTTTCCAACATCGTTGCAAGATTGGGTGTTAAAGCCCGTGCAGCAGGAATATTTTTAATTTTTGCAGCACAAAGGCCAGATAACAGAGTTATGCCGATGCAACTCAGAGCAAACCTCGGGAATCGTCTTATTTTACGTGTTGATTCAGAAGGCACCTCCGAAATAGCACTTACTGAAAAAGGAGCAGAGAAACTATTAGGCAAAGGACATCTTGCAGCGAAACTTGAAGGCGAAGACAAAATAATTACTGCACAAGTCCCGTTTATAAAATCTGAAGAAATTGAAAGAATAGTATTTGACCTTAGTAAAGACTACAAAGGTAACAAATGATAACTATGCCTATAGATCACCATAATTAACATAACCGTATTCAGTTTATTAATACGAATTGATTTTACGCATAATGTGTAATAACTTTTACACAAAGTTAATTATCGATAATTGCATATTGTCAGGGATCAAATGAAAAATCCATTCACCTTCAGAAGTTGAATGTTCCGGAATCTCCCTGTCAGTCCACAACATCAATCGCTTTCCCGGAATTTTAAAAAGGCAGGAAGGAGGGCCCCTGCCATAATGAATCCCCCTGTCAGCATGAACCCCAGGGGGAAAGAATCCTTTTCGCCTAAAATGCCGATCAGATTCGGAATCAGCCCCCCGCCGATCAGAAACGCAATGGGTATGGTAAAGGACACCATGATATTCCGGGTTTCCTTTGAACCGATGAGCGATAATGCGGCAAAGGCAGGAGGGAAAAAACTTACGGCAGATAAGGGCTGGATAAAGATGATCACCTTGATTAAAGAGCCTGTGAATGCCCCGATTAAAAGGGTTGAAGTTCCGGTTATGATCAGGACAAAGGCGAGCACGGGTTTCAGACCGAAACGGTCCGAGAGCCATCCCACCACAAAGGGCATGGGCAAGGTGAACATCCGGGACAGGGTCATCAGGGTATTGGCCTCAGCCCTGAGCATGCCGTGCTCTTTTACAAGATAAAGGGGCAGCATGGAATACACCCCGAGGGTTCCGGTCACCCCGACAGTGAACAAGGCCATCATCATCCAGAAAGAGGGGGTTGCCGCAAGGGGAAGAAAGGATTTGAGATTGGGTGACTCTCCTTTGAAATCATTCACATTTGAAAATTTGTAAAAAGAAAATCCCAGCAGGATGGAGGTCATCCCCACT
>CAMBQS010000401.1 GCA_945870015.1 Desulfocicer vacuolatum DSM 3385 | reverse complement strand
CGTCAAATGTTGTTGCCAGTGTTGCAATGATGGCTGCACCTGTCGGTGTGACAAGTTCATGCTGGATATCTGTACTCTGAACCGGAATGTTTTTTAAAATCTCTAAAGTTGCAGGAGCCGGTACCGGCAATTTGCCATGGCTACAGGTTACAAAACCATTACCCAGGGGAATCCTTGAAGCTGAAACAGAGGTAAGATGTAAAAAATCAACACAAAAAGCCGTACCAACGATATCCACAATCGCATCCACCCCTCCAACCTCATGGAAATGGACTTTATCAATGGGACATCCATGGATTTTCGCTTCTGCCTGGGCAATTCTGGAAAAAATTTCCAGGCTCATCTTTTTCACTGTATCCGGAATATCTCCTTGATTGAGCAAGTGCCGGATTTCCTCATAATCCCTTGACGAGACTCCCTTTCGTTCATTGACAATGATATTTTTTGCCTGAATCCCGTTACGAATAACAACGCCTTCTTCAATACAAAAGTCTTCTTGCGGCAGAACCCGACCGATAAAATCAGATAAAGACGAAACCGGTACGCCCAGGTCCACAAATGCGGCAAGCGTCATATCGCCGCTTATTCCTGAAAAACAATCAATATATGCATGCATGGATAGATACCCTATAATGAATTCAATCTGATGATCTCCAATAAAAGATTTGCCGTTTGAACCATGTCTTCCAATTTAATGGATTCCCTGACAGTATGCATATCCGTCATTCCGGTGCCAATCACGCCGGCCATAATTCCATTTTCAAAAAAAATATTGGCATCTGAACCACCTCCCGTTGATTTGAATTTCAGGGATCTGCCAAGATTTTTTGCAGCCTGTTGTGCAATCGTAATGACTGGATGGTCCTCGGGGATATTCGTAAGGGGAAAATCGTTTTCAATCGTATATTCCAACCGGGGCAGATCAGGATTTTTTCCATCTCCAGCCCTTGACTGAACTGAATTCTGAAACGATTTTACAATTCGTTCTGTTACCATTTTCAATTTATCATTGTTATGACTTCTCACCTCACCGCGCACAATAACCATATTGGGTATAATATTGGTCGCTATACCGCCTGTGATGACGCCGATATTGCATGTTGTTTCATGGTCAATTCTTCCCAGCTCAAGTCCGGCTATGGCTTTTGAAGCATAGTAAATGGCGTTCACACCTTCCTCCGGAGCAACGCCGGCGTGTGCATCTTTCCCGATGATTTTAAACTCCAGCCGATTGGCTGCCGGTGCCTTTGTTACGATGATCCCGATATCCGAGGTATCCAGAACATACCCCTTTGTAGCGGATAACAAACTAAAATCAAAATGTTTTGCTCCCTTCAATCCAATCTCTTCGCATGTTGTCAGGACAAACTCAAGTGGACAGTGAGGCAATTGATTCTCAATTAGGACGGTTATTACCTCAAGAATAATCGCGATAGCGCTTTTATCATCCGCGCCTAAAATAGTGCTGCCATCACTGGTGAAAACACCATTTTGCAGCCTGGGTTTGATTCCGCACCCAGGCTCGACCGTATCCATGTGAGCGCTTAATAAAAGAGGCTTACCAGGTCTGTTCCCTTTAAATTTCAATATCAGGTTGCCTGTATTGCTGCCGGTATTCCTGTCTGAATCATCAATCTCATAGACAGCCCCTAACGCCTGGGCAATTTTGCGTATTTCAACGGATACGGCATGTTCGTGTCCAGAGACACTGTCAATTTCTACAATTCGGGTGAATAGATTTGCCAAACGCTCTGTATTAATCATTTCAGTATACTCATTATCCATAAATTTGGTTGACAGAAAAAAGAGAAGAATACTATAGTAATTCCCCTGATGGAAGTGCGCAGCTTACTGGTGAGGCTCCCGGACTTCAAATCCGGTGTGAGGCGCTGAAACCGTCTCGGGTGGGTTCGATTCCCATGCACTTCCGCCAATTCCTTCTGTATTTATTATAAAATATTCCAAGACCTCCATAGTAAGACTACTTTGAAACGACGCTAAAAGGCTCCACCAAGCAAGCGTCAATAGGTCATAGCATAATAAAAAGATTTATCAAAGATCCTAATTAATATAGGAGTCTAAAATTTGCTCAAAGAATAAATATAACAAAAAAATCATAACGATATTTTTTCAGACCACAATTTCTTTAAAGAAATAAGAAAAAAAGGTTGTAATTAGCCATGAAATTCTTTATAATGAGAATCATTAAAATAAGGAATTCAAACCGGATTAAATTCCGAACAACAAATATTCAACATATTGTGGTCGTTTTTTGATTGACATACAATAATCTTTCCATTATATCCCTACATAAAAATAACTTAGTTTTTTAAAATCTAAGACTTAAGATGAATATTTTTATTATCCCCTCATTATAAATGTGTTGATGAAAAGAATTTAAAATTCTTTTTTTGCTGTATTTATTTACTTTCACAATTTTAGGGTTTGAAAAAATTAAAAAGTATGTATATAAGAAATAATATTTTTATAACTCAACCAACGTGCCTGACAAAAAAACTTTTTATATCCAATTTGATAAATTAGCGGCCATTAGATAATTGTAACAATAATCGTTTTTTATTACTATCAAACAAATTATTTTTTTTCAGAATTTCATTCGGTTAACGATTATATCATATGGTTTCAGTAACCAATCATACATGCTTCATCAATAACTTACAGATTACAATGCCCAAATCACCAATACCGGAACATCATCCGGATACCAAAGGTGATTATCTTGGCTCTGATAATGTCTATTATGTACTTCCGCCAAAAGGGAAAGCTTTTATAAATGAAAAATCTCCCACGACAGCACAAGATATT
The DNA here is from genome assembly GCA_945870015.1 of Desulfocicer vacuolatum DSM 3385. Lineage (GTDB taxonomy): Bacteria > Desulfobacterota > Desulfobacteria > Desulfobacterales > SURF-7 > QZKS01. The sequence continues at coordinate 604 of CAMBQS010000401.1, read as the reverse complement.
GGCGGGTTGAGTCGTTTATGGAAATAATATTTCGATATAATTTTTTTTTTATATCAACAAAAAGAGGTCCACCTTATTTTGGGGAAGGAGGTGTATTGGGAATCGGTTATTGACGGAAAGCAAGAAATTTAAACTTCAAAATTGTGTTATTCCGCTTTTAAATTGTAATATCACCAATTGAATAGGAGGATGAAAAATGAAAAAATTGTTAGTCTGTGTTCTTACGCTGATGATGGTTGGGCTGTTTATGGGTTGTGATGATACGGAAACCGCTTCCACTGAAAATACCGCAACCCCGAATAATACGTTCAATTATACCATGTCTCTTCAGGGTACGATTTTTGATGCTACCGATGGCTCACGCCTTACCGGTGACAGCATGACGGTAACATTAACCCAGGGAACGAACTATTACAGCCCGAATGTTTTAAAGAAAGCAACAACGGAAACCACCTTCGCAGGTGACTATGCATTCACCGGCATCCCGACAACGCTTCATGGCAGCGTGACTTACAGAATTACTGCCACCTTGGACGGATTCCAGAGATTTGAGGGATACATCACCCCGAACGAAATCGATCCGGATGATGATGGTGATGGCCTG
>CAMBQS010000400.1 GCA_945870015.1 Desulfocicer vacuolatum DSM 3385 | reverse complement strand
TCAAATCCGCTCCACCTTCCAGAAGATGGCTGGCAAATGAATGACGGATGGAATGGGGTGTGATCTTCTTCTCGATACCGGCTTCTTTTGCGTATTTTTTCAGCAATTTCCAGAAACCCTGCCTTGTCATTGGTTTACCGGCTCTTGCGACAAAGAGATACTTGCTCTGTATGTTTTTCAGCAAAAGAGGCCGTGCAGTCTGGATATAGGTTTCAAGTGATTCTATAGCAAAGCCGCCGATGGGAACCACCCTTTCCTTTGAACCTTTGCCCAAAACCCGGACAAATCCGGCTTCCAGGTATAATGTTCCAAGCTGTATGCTGATCAGTTCCGAAACCCGTAATCCTGCTGCATACAGAAGCTCCAGCATGGCAGCATCTCTGACTCCTTTTGGATTTCGCGTATCCGGCATTTTCAGAAGCAGACGCATATCCTCAACAGAAAGGAAGTCCGGAAGGTGTAGCCCGATCTTGGGAAGATCGATGATTTCGGTTGGGTCGGATGCAAGAATCTTTTCTTTCAACAGAAAACGGAAAAAGCCCCTGAACGTGACGATATGCCTTGCTCTGGACCGGGCGGATAACCCTTCTTTTCTCATTTCAATGATATATTTCAGAAGAACGGTTGTATCCGATTCCGAGATATCCTTTATTCCATTGTATTCCAGGAAATCCATAAACCGGCATAAATCCCTTTGATAGGACTCGATGGTATTGGCGGAAAGTCCTTTTTCGATCGTCAGATGCTGAATATACTGATCAATCAGATGATCCATTGTTTTAGGGTATACTCCATATCCTGCAAGGTTTTTATCCTGTTCGCTCCAGAAGATGCCGGGAAAAAGATATTGCTGATTCTTTAGTGTATCCGATACAAGATGTCCACGGCTTTTTTAACGCTCGAACAATTTAACAAGTTGACTGAAAAGGCTCGCATGTCATATTATTCTGCCGTTCTCTCTATGCCCGCTTTAAGTATCACTAACACAAGAAAAGGGTAAAAATGAAATGGCTAAAAAAGTGCAAGATAGCAGGGCTTTCGCCAAAGCGAAAAACAAAGCGAGTGAGTATGCCAATGACGCTGGGAAATTGAATGACCTGATTGATAAAGCATCAAAAAAAGCTGACTCAAAACGGAATGGTCCACTTGCCGATGTCTGGGACACCCTTATGATTCTTTCTTCTCAATCAATGGTTATAAAAAATGATACAAGTTTAGTTTAAAAATAGTTTGGATTCAGGATACCCGAAACATTATAACAAAATGAATTTATTATCCTTGTTGCTGTTTTCACTTGGCAGGGTAAAACACCGGCATGTAACCCTAATGAAGTATCTGGCCTGGCTCCTTAACAGATCATATTTTACGTGGCTGTGCTTCGCGCTTCAGAAATTGGTTCATCTCTACGCCTCGTCTTGTTTACGGTGTTCTCTTCTAAAAAAAATCATTAAGGTCAATACGGACAAAAACGAGATCGTAAGACCAAAATTAGTAACGGCCGGTACTAACGCCGGTTGCGGGTAGCTGGCGGGGGTGGCGTCGGCACCGGAATTTTTAGTCGTTCATGCAACCAACGCTGAAATCAGGGCCGCGGTTTTTTCGCGCCCCCTCTTCAAGGACATATCTTTTTGCAAGCGCAGATGAATCTGTTAAGATTTTCATAATTTTGACTCACGTTCTTCCAGTATTGCTGACGAAAGATCGCTACCTTTAATTTGTAGACGGGTCCTCTTGCGTTTCCATGACGGCGTTTGTATGGAATTATCGGTAAAAGGAATTATTTCGGCTACTGGTTTTCCCTGCCTTAAAATGACCAAAGTCTCACCATGTTCCACTTCGGTTATGAAACTGGATGCCTTTTTTCTGAAATCCGTAAAAGATATCGTTTTCATATCGCATCTCCTGATTTAGAATGTACATTCTAAAGCTCAAATGTCAAGAAATGCTTTTGGCCAACGAAAAGCTTTGCCGCGCCGCCTACGGAAAGTGGTGAAAAATAGCCGACTTCTTCAGGCGTCGGCAACAGCGACGTGTTAGCCATGCGACTCTTGATTATTCTAAACTTTCTGCATCAGCCAGATCTTGCGGACGTCCAGTGGCTCGCTTATTCTGCTTTAAATTTTCAAGATCAATGAAATTGATTTTCACGCCTTGAATCTCAACCTCAACTCTTGCTGTATAGCAGTCCTCAAATTTTATTTTTTTTAATGTTGTCAAGATATCAATAAGATCCTTGGTATAGCGCGGGTGCCCGTGGAATGCTACGGCGTATCCGCCAACCACCAAATATCTGACTTTATGTTCGTTTAACAATCCGATAAATTCTTTGAAATCCTTGCTCAGCATTATATCTCCATGAATTATATTCTTTTCGAATTTGCTCTAATGCATCCAACCGCTCTTCATATGATTTTGATTGCCAAAATAGAAAATCATTCGGTTGTTCATTGAATTTATATTTTTTAATGACCTTGCTTATGTCCATGAAACCCTCTTGCATTTTTTTTTTGGACATCGGCTTTCGCCGATGGTGACCCTTTTCAATCGTTTTGAAATTGGCTCATTAGATTTTGTCTTTTTTGGCCCTTAAACTTATTTTAACTTATGCATTGAAAATACAGGTTTTTTCAACAAATTTAACTGAATTATAAAAAAATGATTTTTACCCTTCCCACCTGGCCGTCCTCCAGACGAACTTTGATTCCGTGAGGATGCGTAGCGGACTTTGTCAGAATATCCCGCACCACCCCCTCTGTAAGCCGTCCGGTTCTTTGGTCCTGCTTTAATACAATGGAAACCTTCAATCCAGGCCGGATGTCGGCCCGCTTTATTCCGTCATTCATTTGTAACTCCATTTATGGTACAGATGATCAATATGCGTGCCCCTGATTGTGAACCCGTGTGATATAAACCCATATAATTTAACAGAACGGTTACATTATGTCTGATTTCTATAACACAGAATACAGAAAATACCACGCCTCTACATTCAATGTAGACCCGTCCTCTTTCCTTAGCCCGTTGGCAAAAATGCTTCGGCCCGGAGCTTCTGTCCTGGATGTCGGATGCGGCTCAGGGAGAGATCTTCTCTGGCTGAAGAAAAGAGGCTACAATCCTACCGGTTTTGAGCGCTCTCAAAAGCTTGCTGCACTATCACGGAAATATTCAGGCTGTCCGATAATCGAAGACGATTTTTTAACCTACGATTTTTCCTCATTGAAGTTTGAAGCCATTCTAATGATCGGCGCCCTGGTTCATCTTTCCGGCAGTCAACTGGAACCGGCATTTTTATCCATCACAACGGCACTGGAAGAAAACGGTATGGTACTTCTGTCTCTCAAGGAAGGCAATGACCGGATGAATACCGCAGATGGCCGGGTATTCTTTTTATGGCAACCCGAAAAGCTTGAACACCTGTTTTTGAAAAATGGTTTTCG
>CAMBQS010000399.1 GCA_945870015.1 Desulfocicer vacuolatum DSM 3385 | reverse complement strand
GATAATCAATCCGGGAGATCTTAAGATGTTTCAGTGCTGTGACAAGCTGTGGGATTGTTACGGAGGGGCCGATATCCACAATAAAACAGGGAGGCCCCTTATACAGCCAGACACTGATGAAATTGGTGAAACCGGGAATGGGCGGGACCAGGGTGATCAGATACAATTTCTCTAATACTTTTCGGATATCCGCTTTCTGCAGGTTGTCCGTGCCCATTATGACATGCCCATATCAGACTCTAGACGGGCAATCTCTTCCTCGATTTCTTGTCTTTCTTCCCGGGAAAGATTTTCCTGATTCAGCCTGTTGTTCAATCCAAGTAAAATCATCTCGGTACGATATTCGTTACAAGTATACGGTTTGCTGCCTGATTTCATTTTAAAATTCTTTAACCACGTCCAATCGCTTTTAAATTTTCCATATAGAGCCTGTAAAACATATCATTGTCCGATATGCCACGCCGCAATATTTTTTCAACGTCATCCAGATTCTTGAGATTGATGATCAGATTTACACTCTTATTCAGTTCCATCATGTGATCCATGGTAAAAAAACGCCGGCTCAGCATCGTGACAAACATTTTCCTTCTGTCCAGCATCTGCATGCGGGACAGATAGATCATGACACCGTTGGCATCCGGATCCCGGGTGTCAAATTCCTCATTAATGACAATAAGATTAAAGAGGTTATATCTCATTTTCTTGATCGCTTCCCGGGCGTTGTTCGCTTCAATAATATGGTATTCCATGAAGTCGAGAACCGGTTTGATTTTTTCTTTTATGGAGCTGTCTTCTTCACAGATCAGGACGATTTTTCCTTCATCTTCAATAAACTCAAATGTTCTGTCCGGCTGATCATAATCATCGGAAAGACCGAATCCAAACTCAGAAGAGCTTGTATCTTCCGGATCACTTTCCCCTGGATCAAACTGAAAAGAAGCCGCTTCTTCATGGATATCCGGCTTATGCTCCACAGATAGTTTTTTTTTGCATCCAGGGCAGGTTACGGTAACTTTCCGGCCTTCTGGAATTTTCTCATCCGGGATTTTCAGTTTTCGATCGCACTGATCACAAATAATTTCCATTGTCCGTTTCAAGACCTCCTTTCCGGATGTTGATTTGCCGGTCGATTCAACAGGACCTCAGCCTCATGGGTTACCGGAACTTGCCATAGTGGCTGTCAATTTCAAGATTCTCAATGTCGGTTGTTGCCTCTCCCCTGGAGCTTTTCACAATATCAATCCCCCGGGCGACAATGCCTCTCCGGGATGCAAAACCAAGAGCGGTTTCTTCTGAAACAAACCCCTGCTCAAACAGTTTGATAATGTGATCATCAAAGGTTGTCATTCCAAAAGCCCGGTTTGCCTCCATGATATCATAAAAGGTCTTTCCTTCGGACTCGCCATTTAAAATCGAATCTTTTACCCTTAGATTGGTTCCCAGAATTTCAAATGCAGCAATTCTGCCTCCGATTACCTTGGGGAGCAGTCTCTGACATACAATCCATCGAAGGGTTTCCGCAAGCCTCACCCGGACCTGACTCTCCTCATCTGTATTGAACATACCGAGGATACGGTTAATGGTTTTCCCTGCATCCACCGTATGCAGTGTGGTCAGAACAAGATGCCCGGTTTCAGCAGCCCGCAAACCGATCTCGACGGTTTCCCGATCCCTCATCTCTCCGACCAGGATGACTTTCGGCGCCTGGCGGAGTGCAGCACGAAGTCCATTGGAAAACTCATTAAAATCCTTTCCGAGTTCTCTCTGGTTGAAGGTCGCTTTTTTATGGGGATGCTGATATTCGATGGGGTCTTCCAGGGCAACGATGTGAACAGACCGGTTTTCATTGATATGCTCCAGAATCGCTGCCAGTGAGGTGGACTTTCCGGTCCCTGTGGCACCTGTAACAAAAATGATACCATTTTTTTCCTCTGCAAGTTTATAAAAAACGTCCGGCAGATTAAGGTTGGTTATGGTTGGAACGGTTGACTCCAGACGTCTCAGCACGATGGAATAATCACCGGAGCGGGAAAAAATATTGACACGGAACCGTGCTTTCCCCGGCAGACTGTAGGACAGGTCACAGGACCCTTCTTTGATCAGATTTTCGGTTAAACGCGAATCATGATTAATCAGATTCATGGCCAGTATTTCCGTCTGAAACGGTGTCAGCTCCTCAAAGGCCGGTTTCATCTCTACGGGAAGCAATTCTCCTGAACTTTCAACCTGCATTGGTTTCCCCACAGTCAGATTCAGGTCGGAAACATTCTCATATGAATCCAGCATTCTGGCAAGAATATGGTCCAGCTCCTGTTTTTTCATTTTGTGCTCCTTACCATGCCGTTATTTAAAACCCATCGGCTTTTGAAAACAAGCCCTGCACACTGTCCTAAACTTCCGTAAAATCATTTGGTTGTGCCTGTAAAAACGGCCTGAACTGTTCTTTGTCATTTGCTTTTGCATACGCCTCATTTGCGCTGATCCATCCCTTTTGATACAGATTCATGATGGCATCGTCCAGCAACTGCATTCCATATTTTTTCCCGGTCTGCATCATGGAAGGCAACTGATGGGTTTTGGATTCCCGGATCAGGTTCCGGACTGCCGGTGTTGCAATCAGAATTTCAGGCGCAACGCAACGGCTCTTGATGTCCACCCGTTTAAACAGAACCTGCGCAATAACCGCCCGGATGCCATCGGCAAGAGTAGACCGGATCTGCGCCTGCTGTTCTCCTGGAAAAACTTCGATAATCCGGTCAACGGTTTTGGCTGCACTGGTGGTATGAAGTGTTGCAAAAACAAGATGGCCGGTTGAGGCCGCTTCAATGGCCAGGGAAATGGTTTCAAGATCCCGCATCTCGCCGACCAGAATAATATCCGGGTCCTCACGAAGTGCGCCCCGAAGAGCGGCGGAAAAATTTTTGGTATGAATCCCGACCTCACGGTGATTGATAATACAGCTCTGGCTTTGATGCACAAACTCAATCGGATCTTCAATCGTGATGATATGATCCTTTCGGTTCCGGTTTGCGACATCAATAATGGCGGCCAGTGTGGTTGATTTACCACTGCCGGTTGGGCCGGTAACCACCACCAGGCCGCGGGGAAGGGTCGCCAGCTTTCCCACAACAGAAGGCAATCCAAGCTGTTCTATTGTGGCGATAACACTGGGAATTTCCCGAAAAACCGCTCCCACGCCATTCCGATGCATGAAAAAATTGACACGATAGCGGGCAAGACCCTGAATCTCATACCCGAAATCAACATCTCCTGTTTCCTCAAAAAGCTTTATTTTTTCTTCCGGAGTAATCTCATACAGCATGCTCCGCAAATGATCATTCTCCAGAACCTTGTATTTCACTCTTTCGATCTCGCCTCTGACCCGAAGCGCCGGCTGCTGGCCTGCCACAAGATGAAGGTCCGAGGCGCCCTGTTCGTGCATCAGTT
>CAMBQS010000398.1 GCA_945870015.1 Desulfocicer vacuolatum DSM 3385 | reverse complement strand
GGGAACATGTTGACGCTTCCCTTGAACACGGGAAGGGCGTTATTTTGGTTGCTGCCCATAAGGTACCAAAAATTATATTAAAGAATTGCTATCTGAAAATAAAATTGTAACGATAGTTATCGATCAGCACCTCGCAAAGCATCGTTCTCTTGTTTGCAATTTTTTTGGTCAATGGGCTTCCACCACATCGGCTCCAGCTCGTTTTGCCCTTGAAACCGGTGCCACGATCATCCCGGCGGTTATTACTCGGAAAGAAAAAGCAGGGTATCATCATGTAAAGGTGTCTCCACCCTTTTACCTGGAAACACCCTATCCTGATAACGATATGAATATTCGACATAATACAGAAAGACTGAACCGGATCGCTGAACAATGGATTCGCGAAACTCCAAACCAATGGTGGTGGTTTCACAAGCGGTGGAAAGTTCAAGACAACCCGGATGGATGGGAAATTCCTGAATCTCTGATTAAGGAAACTACCGAAAAACTGAATGAAAGATAAGGTAGCACTTTCGAAACCGCACCAGCCCCCAAGGTCGACACTGGAGGTGTTGTCACGTAGCCTCGCCAAATTGTCATTTTCGACGTTTCAGCGATTGGAATAAGAAAACCTGTAATAAGAGTTAAAAAGCCCCTTGTGATTTGCTTTTCCGATAACGAAGAAGGAATTATTTTGATTGATCGTTGTTCGCACCAAACCGTATTTTTGTGATTTCCTTTCATATCATCTTTAATGTGTTCCTGAAAATATATGATCGGGTATAAAATATCAATCCACTTCTTTAGGTTCCAAAAGAATTTTAATCCCCTGCAAAATTTGAGAGGTGCGATCTTTTGATAAGGTTCCAATTTTTTCGCACAGATCGCTTTTGTTCACTGTAAAAAGTTGAGAAATATTCACAACACTTTTTTTAGGTAAGTTGGCCTCCCCTTTTTTTAAGATCACATTACCAGGTGCACTGGCTCTTTTAAAATTCGATGTCAAAGTGCAAACCACGACCGTGTTTATTCTGCTACGATTGAAAAGATTATTCTGAATTACAACATGGGGATGCCGGTAACCCGGTTCTGATCCATCCGGGGCAGTAAAATCAACCCAGAATATATCTCCCTGGTTGATTACCATTGATCTTTTACAATTTTATAATGTTTTGGCCGCATTGCAGAAACAATTGGTTCGGATTCAGGCAGATCATCGTAAGCCTCATTAATCAGATCAAAAATTTCAGCGTTTTTATGGCGATGGATGAATTCCCGTGCAGCCATTGAGAACAGGCGGCTTCTCGAAATTTTTAAATTTTTTGCAAGCATATCCATCTTCTCAAAAACAGGTTTTTCAATCGATATCGCTGTCTTAATATTCGGCATGTTACGGATCTCCTATAATTGTCTGGAGTATAACCAAAGGTATAATCTCTGTCAATACTTTGATGGCAGTACCGGATGCAGAGTTTATCCCTTCATCCATGGCAACAGTAATGTTCAGCCGGATTATCCGCTTGATTTTCGAATAAACTCTTTATAAGGTAAAGGCTCTGAACAATCTATTCAAGGAAGAAACCATTCAACGGCAATGTGAGGGATCGATGAAAACAAAAGATACAGGCATGGACCCGGCAAATCTTCCGTGTTCTTTTTCACGGCGCAATTTCATCAAGTATTCATCAATGGCCATGGCGGCTTCTGCAATGCCCGGTGTAATAACCGGCTGCGCCGGTTTAAAGCCACGCCAGGATTGCCTGTCTCAGCTTGCACAGACCGGAACCCGCCACAAGGATACTGTCTTTTCACCTGCCCGGATCGGCTCTATCCAGACCCGGAATCGTATCCTCCGGTCTGCAACAACACTGGGGTTGGCGGAAAAAGATGGAAGGCCAAAAAATGAACTGATTGATGCTTACGTGGAACTCTGTGAGGGCGGCGTCGGAGCCATCATCACCGGTGCCATGGGAGTGCAGAAAAACGGCCGGTTTGGATCAACCTCTACATTCCTGTTTCATCAGGATGATTACATTCCGGATTACCGGCGCGTCACCGATCAGGTTCACGCCCACAACACTCCCATTATCGCGCAGATCGCCCATGGAGGCCGTCAGACCCGACGGGCTGTTACCGGTGAAGCAACAGTTGCCCCCTCCCCCATCACCGACCCTTACTATAATGAAGAGACCCCGAGAGAATTGACCGAACTGGAGATCCGGGAGATCATTCAAAATTTTATTTCCACCATCGAGCGCGCACAAAAAGCCGGATTTGACGGTGTGCAACTGCATGCTGCCCACGGCTATCTGCTGTCCGGATTTCTCTCTCCGGCCACCAATGAGCGCACCGATCAGTGGGGCGGATCAACGGAAAACCGGTTCCGCATCATCCGGGAAATTTTTCAGGGAGCGCGAAAAAAAGTGGGAAACTACCCGATCCTGATTAAAATAAGCGCCTACGACCATCAGTCCGATGGACTGCGGGTTCCGGAATCGATACAAATCGCCGCCATGCTGCAGGAAGCCGGCTGTGACGCCATCGAAGTTTCCTGCGGCATGGCCGTAGATGGATTCTCCACCCTCCGCGTGCCGGAAATACCGACCGAAGCGGTACTGGCCTTCAGCTTCCGATATAAAGACAGCAATCCGGTGGTGAAAACGCTCCTGCCGGTTTTTGCTCCAATGATAGTAAACCGCCACGAACCGCTTTTCAATTACAATGTTTGTGCGGCACAGGAAATCAAAAAGCAGGTGTCGATTCCGGTGATCGCAGTCGGAGGAATCCGCACCCTGCCGGACATCGAACAGATCATCGGAAACAATATGGCCGATCTTGTGGCCATGAGCCGACCCTTCATTATCGAACCGGATATTGTCAACAAATTCAAAACAGAAAGCCGGCAAGACTCTTCGTGCATCAACTGCGGCTTTTGCCTGCTTGCCATTGAGCAGGGGGAGACACGCTGCTTTTATGGTGAGGTATAAAGAGCGTCTGCTGATTTTTGTGTTGCTTCTGAAGTTTCGACAGTAACAAACGGTTCGATAACGACTTGATTATTTATTATCCACCCGCTCTTTCAATTCTTTCCCGCATTTAAAGAACGGCAGCTTTTTCGGAGCAATTGTAACTTTCTCACCGGTTTTTGGATTCCGACCGATATAGGATTTGTATTCTTTTACAAAAAAAGAACATAATCCCCGGATTTCAACCCGTTCACCCTTTGCAAGCGCTTCAGACATTTCATCAAAAAATATGGATATGATTTGTGCAGCTTCCGGTTTTGATATTCCGGTTTCTTTCTTTAATAGGTCAATGAATTGGAGTTTGTTCATGATGCGTCCTTTTAAAATTCAGATATCAATTTGATTATTCAAAACAATTTTAATCAAGATTATTTTATTGTTTGCATTTTGTCAAGAAATATTGGATAGTTATATTCAAATATATTTTTGGGGTTAAAATGGGCAT
>CAMBQS010000397.1 GCA_945870015.1 Desulfocicer vacuolatum DSM 3385 | reverse complement strand
CACTGAATCTTTTTTGATGATCCATTACTCTGTACTCAAAAAGAGAAAAAACAACCAACAAATCAAGGAGGGGACAAAATGAAAGCAACCATCAAAAACCAAATCAGATTCGCAATCGTAATCATAATCGCTTTTTCCTTTATCGTACCCGCAACTGCAATAGCCGGAGAAACACTGCTGCTTGCCAGCCTCAACAGAAGCACACCAGATGACAAGCTTGATCGCTATGACTTTTTCCCGGATCATCATCGGGAAGCCCGCGTAAAAGAAGAGATTGAAAAAGCAAGAATCAACAGAGCACAGGAAGACACTGTTGATAGCCTTATCACCGATGCAGCATGGGTCGGAGGAAAGGTAATCACCCCTGTTCATGTTATTACCGGTAATTCCGGTAGTGTTGCAGATAAAGTAATCATCCCTTACGAAGTGATCAGCGGTGATTATGTTGCTCTTATTGAGCGGGTGCTTGTAAAATATGGACCATTCATGGCTGAATCAGTTGATGCTATCTTTTCGATGAAATTCTAACCCGGGTACTGTTTCAGGCTCACTGAATTTCGGAATACCGCCTTGCAATGGAGTGTATGACATCAAGGCTCTCAAACAGGATTTCAACCAGTTCCGGATCAAACTGTTTACCGGAGTTCTCCCGGATCACAGCAAGGGCTTTATCTTCATCCCAGGCTTCTTTGTAAACCCTTGCAGAGCAAAGTGCATCATATACATCCGTGAGCGCTACGATTCTGCCGAAAATCGGAATTTCTTCTCCTTTTTTCCCCTTGGGTTTCCCATCTTCTTCTTCATAACCAGGAAGAGGTTCTCCGGTATTAACATCCACATATCCCGGATATCCTCCACCATTCCACCACTCATGATGATTCAGGGCAACCTGCGCGGATGCCTCATCAAACTCCGACTGATTGTCCTGAAACAGTTGGGCTCCAAACAGCGTATGCTTTTTCATGATCTCATATTCTTCCTGGTTAAACCGGCCGGGTTTTTTCAGAATAACATCGGAGATTGCAATTTTTCCGACATCATGAAGCATGGCCGCCATGCGAAGAATATCTTTATTATTGTTGATCGCTTCCGGTGAAAGATCATGATGACTCGCCCACCTCTCATATATTTCCACTGAATAACTGGCCACCCGGTTAACATGGGCTCCGGTTTCTTTGGGGTCTCTCATTTCCGCCATCCGGATCATCCGGAGGATGATTGCCCGGGTCAGCCTGGCGCGTTTGATCGCAACCGATGCAATACTGGCAAAATGGGTCATCACCCCCAGATCTTTATCGGAAAAAGGAATGAATTGATTTTTATCATCTTTGGCATTGATAATCTGAAGAACACCCAGAATCTCTCCTCTGCCGGTTTTTAAAGGGAAGGTAAGGGCTGAACGGGTAGTGTAATCTGAAGCAATATCAAATTTCTGACTGAACCGGTAAGGTGCTGATGGATCAATTTTATAAACATCTTCTATATTTAATGCATTGCCTGTTGTTGCGACATATCCTGCGATGCTGGTCTGATCAATAGGCATGGAAAAGTTTGCATAGATCAGTTTCTCACCCTTTCTGATTCTCTGCTCCAATGTTGCATTCTGGGTGTAGGAAAAATAGAGATTGTCATTTTCCTTTAAATAGATCGATCCTGCATCCGCATTCACAAACCGTCTTGCTTCGGAAAGTATTTTTTCCATGAGGATATCCAGATCCTGAACCCGGTTCAATTCAATACCCAAATGCGCCAGCGTATCCAGCTTCTCATGTTCGCTTAACATCTTTTACCCCTTCTTTTGAATAGAACTTTTCATTTCCTGCAATATCCATTATTCCGATAAAATACAATACTGTTTTTCTGCAATTACCAGACTTCAAAAAGTCTTCTTCGCTGATCAAACCTCCGGATACCGGCCTGTCTTGCATCTTCCATCGCAGCCTGAAACTCTTTATCCGTAATCCTGCGATTCAAACCCGGTAGCCTGTCCGCCAATCCGCAGGGATAATACTGGGGCATGATATTCACATAGGTATCCGCTGAAATTTCATTCATGATAAACTCCATGACCTGTTTTGTCCCTGCCAGATTATCCGGAAGAACCAGGTGCCGGATTAAAAGCCCTTTCATGGCAATACCGGAATCATCCAGAACCAGATCGCCAACCTGCCGGAACATTTCTTTGATGGCCTGTTTTGCAACCGTCGCATAATCCTCGGCCTGGCAAGCCGCCTTGGAAAGTTCAGGATCAACAAACTTGAAATCCGGCATGTACATATCAAACACCCCATCCAGCAGTTTCAAAACCTCTACCTGGTCATACGCTCCGGTGTTATACACAAGCGGAACATGCAGCCCCTGTTCAATGGCTTTCGGCAGGGCGGCAAGTATCTGAGGCACCACATGGGAAGGAGTTACAAAATTAATATTATGGCATCCCTCTTTCTGAAGCTGGATCATCATTCCGGCAATCTGATCCGGATAAACCACTGTCCCCTCTCCCTGATGACTGATTTCAAAATTCTGACAAAAACAGCACAGCAGATTGCAATTGGAAAAAAAAATAGTGCCGGACCCCTTTTTTCCCACCAGGGGTGCTTCTTCTCCAAAATGTGCGTGATAGCTGCAAACCAGGGCATGTTTGCCGGTTCTGCAGAATCCAAGCTCGTTGTTGATCCGGTCAACTCCGCACTTTCTCGGACAAACCTCGCATTTGCGGAGCAATTGATGAGCTATTTCGATCTTCCGTGACAATCTTCCGGATTGATATGAATCAATGTAGGCTGGTGTGAAGGAGGGCATGATTTCTCATTTCCAATTATTTGAAAAATCTTTGATGTTCCGTGCAGAATATCAGCCTGCTGTTAGCGGTCATTAAAAAGCTTCCGGACAGGCCACAAAAAAATAGACCAATGCGGTCACAACCAGCAATATCAGAAGAAACAGAATTCTCCGGTTTTTATTCCTGCTGGTTTTTGTTGCCATATCATTTGCAGATGTTTCCTGGTTCGTCAACATGGAAGCGCTGTCAAACATAATGGTTTCATCCAGCCCTTCTTCAAATGCAGGCTGAATCTTATGAATTTCAGCGACCACCTGATCTGCGCTCTGAAACCGGGTGGCCTGATCCTGAGACAGCAACCGGATCACAAGCTGCTGCACATCCGCAGGAATTCCGGAAAAAGCCGGATGGGGAACAAAGCTTTTTCCCTTCAGCACCGGAACATGGCCGGTAAGCAGTTTATACAGGATCGCGCCGACTGCAAAAATATCCGCCTGCATGGAAACCGGCTGGCTGTTTGTATTAAACCAGTTGGCCTTGTCCGGATCCAGGGCATAATGCTCATTCAAACCAAAATCCGTTATTCTCACCTTGCCCGTATCCGTAAACAAAATATTGGTGGGCCGCAAATTCCCGTGAACAATCTGATGATTATGAGCAAAGGCCAG
>CAMBQS010000396.1 GCA_945870015.1 Desulfocicer vacuolatum DSM 3385 | reverse complement strand
ACAAGACAGGAAGATTCCTGATGTTTTAAAGAAGTTTCAATTGCCGAATAAATTCTTTTGATTTCAGCAATTTCTCCATGTAATGCGATCCTGCCGCTCAATGAGTTTTCCGTTTTCAATTTTTCCCCCTGCTGTTTGGTTAACATCCAGTAATCAGATATCATTACAACAAGCAAACATCCAACATTCTCTTTCTTGAGTATCAAGCAGTTGCTTTTCAGCCTGCAAAAAGCATGCAATGATAAAATAACAAATATTAATTATAATATCAAAATGTTATTCTTGACAACCTCCTTTCCTTGCTCCGGAACTGTGAAAAACAATTCACAAATAGCAATCATTCATCTCACAATTATAGCATCTTATGCTCCTAAGATCTTACGGATTCTTTCCATTGCAAGTTGAACATTTTCAAGGCTGTTGAATGCGCTTATCCGGATAAATCCCTCTCCGCATTTTCCAAATCCCGCACCCGGAGTACAGACAACTCCGGCTTTATTCAGCAAAAGATCAAAAAATTTCCAGGAATCGGTTTTGCCGTCGATCCAGATATAAGGGGAGTTAATTCCGCCCACACAGGAATACCCGAGATCGGTCATCTCTTTCCGGATCAATTTTGCGTTTTCCAGATAATAATCGATAAGCGCCTTGACCTGAATGCTGCCATCCTTGCTGTAGACAGCTTCGGCTGCTTTTTGAACCGGATAGGATACCCCGTTGAACTTGGTTGAATGGCGGCGGTTCCAGAGAGAGTGAAGAGAATGTTTCTCCCCTCCTTTCGTATAGGCCATGCATGTCTTGGGTACGACCGTGAAAGCGCAGCGGGTTCCCGTGAAGCCCGCTGTTTTGGAATAGCTCCTGAACTCAATGGCAACCTCTCTGGCCCCATCGATTTCATAAATGGAATGGGGAATCTCTGCATCCCGGATAAATGCCTCATATGCTGCATCGAACAGAATCACTGCCTTGTTTTCCCGTGCATATTCCACCCATCCGGCCAGGACCTCTTTGGTGGCAACCGCGCCGGTTGGGTTGTTCGGAAAACAAAGATAGATCAGATCAACCGGTCTTTCAGGAAGATCCGGAACAAATCCGTTTTCTGTTGTTCCATCCAGATACAGGATGTTCTCATACCTTCCGTCTTTACATGTTCCGGTACGACCGGCCATTACATTGGTGTCCAGATAAACCGGATAAACCGGATCCGGAATCGCGATGGAAATATCGGTTGCAAATATTTCCTGAATATTTCCGGTATCACACTTTGCGCCATCACTGATAAAAATTTCATCTGCCGTGATATCTGCTCCTCTTTTCCGGAAATCATGCTCCGCAATCTTTTCTCGTAAAAAAGCATACCCCTGTTCCGGCCCATACCCCTTGAATGTGCTCTCCCTGCCCATCTCATCCACTGCAGCATGGAACGCTTCAATGCATGCTTCCGGAAGAGAGCGCGTCACATCTCCGATACCAAGCTTCACGATCTCCCGTTCCGGATTATTCTTCTGAAATGAAGTTATGCGTTGGGCGATATCTGAAAACAGATAGGATGCCTGTAATTTCAAATAATGTTCATTGATTCGGATCATTTTGTTAAACCCCTATTTTATTTCCTTATTATTATTTACAATTGGAAGAAAACCATGATGAATTTTACATTTTCCTTAAAATAGAAAATATTTAAGGGGAAGTCAAACATTCCGCATCATGAACTGCATCTGATTTTGGCTTTCTTTGTTTTCCAAATTGCGGTATTTATTTTTCTGCAAGCGATTTCATCACCGGAGACTGGAAAATCCGCTTCCTGATTTTAATAAAGAGATGAGACTGCGCAGTTTTTTTCCAAACCAAAAATATCGCATGGTAAAGGATTGAAAAATGAAGTTACATCTGGCCAGCCTGGGTTGTGCCCGAAACCTTGTAGACAGCGAAACCATGCTGGGGCATCTGATAAAAAAAGGCTGGGACATCACGCAGGAACCAGCAGAGGCGGATGCAATCATTGTCAATACATGCAGTTTTATATCTGATGCGATCGACGAGTCCATTGATACCATCCTTGAACTTGCGAAATTCAAAAAGACCGGTAACTGTAAAAAACTCCTGGTAGCCGGGTGTCTTCCGGAACGATTCCGGGAGAAACTGGCCGAATCTCTTCCTGAAGTCGATTTTTTTTTAGGAACCGGCGCATATGATCAGGTCGCCCATGTTCTTGAAAACCCTCCTTCCGGGTGCAAACAGATCTGTCTTCTGCCGAATCCTGAAAAAGCCGCTTTTCCCGAAACAGATGTTCCAAGAATCCGTACATCCGACACAATCGCCTATGTAAAAATTGCAGAAGGATGCAGCAGGCACTGCACCTATTGCATTATCCCCAGACTCAGAGGGGAAAAGTACCGGAGCAAACCGACAGAGGATATCCTTCATGAAGCCCGGCTTCTGGTGCAGTCCGGTGTCAAGGAACTGACCCTGGTTGCTCAGGACACAACCGATTATGGAAAAGATCTGTTTCCACCATCCAGCCTTGCGGTTCTTCTCACACAACTATCTGAAATATCAAATAATATATGGATTCGATTCCTGTATGGCCATCCGGAAAGCATGGATGAAAATATCATCAAAACCATTGCCGGACATTCCAATATCTGTTCCTATTTTGATATTCCGATCCAGCATGCGAGCAACCGGATTCTCAAAAAAATGGGCCGCAATTATTCCATCGATGATTTACGGAGGCTGTATCATACCATCCGGACTACTGTACCGGATGCTGCACTTCGGACTACGATCATCACGGGCTTCCCCGGAGAAACGGAAAAAGATTTTTCCATTTTAATGGATTTTATCCAGGAAATCCGATTTGATCACTTAGGGGTTTTTACCTATTCCGATTCCAAGGATCTTCCGTCACACAAGCTGCCCCTGCCGGTTGACTGGCAAACTGCAAACCAGCGGCAGGATCTTCTCATGAACCAGCAGGCGGTTATTTCCGCCGCCAACAATCAAGCGCATATTGACAAAACCTATCCGGTACTGATCGAAAGACGGGAATCAGACACTGTTTTTGCCGGACGGACATTCTTCCAGGCGCCCGAAGTGGACGGAATCACCTTTGTTTCCTCCCGGAACTTGAAATTGGGAGACTTTGTTAAGACAAGAATCAAAAATGCATTTGAATACGACCTTTCAGGAGAGCCCGTATGAGTCAGTTAAAACAGACCATTCTTGAAACTGCGGCCAAGGACCTTGCAGAAATTGAAACCGCGCTGAAAAATAATCTGAATACCTATCTGGATCTGGTTTCAAAGGCAGCCGGCCATATACTTTTCAGCGGAGGCAAGCGATTTCGTCCTCTTTTGATGGTTCTATCCGCCCGAATCTGCGGATATTCCGGAACCTATGACAAAACTTTTTCCGTAATATTCGAATATCTTCATACCGCAACCCTGC
>CAMBQS010000395.1 GCA_945870015.1 Desulfocicer vacuolatum DSM 3385 | reverse complement strand
AATCTTCTCCCGGTTTGGCTGGCTCATCATTTCCACTTCAAACCCGATCAGTTCGACCCGGGATGGAATGATTTTCAATTTTTTCAGATAGGTATCCACAACGGTTTCCTGGGCAGACGCCTCTCCGATCAGACCATGATATAATGTGTATGTAAGATCCGCCTTGTTGATGCCAATCCCGGTGGTTGCATTTGCCTGTGGATCGCAATCCACCAGCAAGGTATCCTTACCGGCATCTGCCATTGCAGCCGCAATATTGATCGCTGTTGTTGTTTTGCCAACCCCGCCTTTCTGGTTGGCTATGCAAATTATTTGTGCCATAATGGGCAGATCTAACACAAATAATGAGATTTGGAAAGCGCATAGAAAAAAATGGTTGCCGGATTGACATATTCTGATCCATGATCATTATAAACAATGAGGTTTAGATGAAAAAATTACAAAAAATCATAGCCATCTGGACTTGTTTCATGATCATCCCCGGGTTTGTGCTTCCGGATATTGCTTTCAGCATCACAACTGCCGAAGAAGAAGAGCTGACAGCCGAATTCCTGTTTTATACGTTTGAAAATTATAAAATTATTGATGATCCTGTCATTGTAGAGTACGTCAACAAAGTCGGGCAAAAACTCCTTTCCCAGATGCCTCCCCAGCCATTCCGTTATCATTTCTATGTCATCAATCAGGAGTCTTACAATGCGTTTGCCGGGCCGGCCGGACATATTTTTGTCAACAGCGGGCTTATGGAAGCCATGGAAAGCGAGGATGAGCTGGCCGGCATTATTGGACATGAAATATCCCATGTAAACTGCCGCCACATCTCCGACATGATCGAAAGATCCAAAATCACCGGCATGGCAACCCTGGCCGGGGTCGCTGCTGGAATCCTGCTGGGAATCGGAGGCGCTTCGGAAGCGGCTTCCGCCGTGACAGTCGGATCGCTGGCTGCCGGTCAATCGGTCTCCCTTGCCTACAGCCGGGAAAACGAAATGCAGGCAGACCAGGTTGGATTAAAGTATATTGAGAAAGCCGGATATGATGTAGCCGGCCTGCTGAACATTCTGAAAAAAATACGGAATAAGACTTGGTATGGATCGGATCAGATCCCGACCTATCTGGTAACACATCCGGCAACCGAAGACCGGATCTCCTATATCAGCTCATGGCTCCAATCCAGAAAACCACCCATTTCCGATACTGAAAAAATGCCCAACTATGATTTTGAGACAACGCACAGCCGGATTCTGGCCCTTTATACGGAAAAAAGCATGGCCCTCGCCAAACTGAAAAACAGTATGAAACAGGATCCAAAAGATCCATATGCCCAGTATGCATATGGGTTGTTTCTCTCCAGATCCGGAGATCGCAAAAACGCAGTTGTTCATCTGAAAAAATCTTTGGAAAAAAGGCCTTTTGACCAGGTATTCATCCGGGACCTGGGACAAACCTACTTTCTGGACGGCCAGTACGATCTGGCTTTAAAATTTCTGGAGAGCTCAGCCACCATCCCCCATTTTGATCCAGAAGGAGAGCTTTATCTTGCAAGGACATTGAAAGAGCTGAAACGGCCGGATGAGGCGATACAGAGATACCAGGAACTCCTGGCCCAAAGACCTCAGTTTTCAAAAGCGAATTATTATCTGGGAGAGATTTTAGGGGAAATGGGGAAAATGGGTGACGCTCATTTCCATCTGGGGGTTTATTACAAACAGGAACGAAACTTTAAAACTGCGATCTTCCATTTAAACAAGGCGGTTGAAAACCTCACCGATCCTGAAAAGAAAAAATCAGCTCAGTCCATGCTGGGTGTCGTCATAAAACAACAGGAAGACCTGCCGGGTAACATGTACAATAATTAAACGGTCAATGGGGTTTCGATGATGAAACGGCAAATTGATGAGAGCGGAAAGATGGTTTAGATCTATGGGTAAAATGTCTATTGAATTTTCTTCCAGTTGCTGCGGTATGAGTTGATCATAAGGCTTTAGCAGTTCAAGCTTTTCAAGACTCGGCCTATCTCCATTGGCTTATGGAGTGCTATGCCTGTAATAATCTTCGTTGCAATAAGGTTTGCATGTCACGGCGTCCATCAACAATGAGAAATACATAAACAGTTTTCTT
Source organism: Desulfocicer vacuolatum DSM 3385 (assembly GCA_945870015.1). Lineage (GTDB taxonomy): Bacteria > Desulfobacterota > Desulfobacteria > Desulfobacterales > SURF-7 > QZKS01. The sequence goes on along the minus strand of CAMBQS010000395.1, from coordinate 1,334 downwards.
CAAAATCCGGTAAATGATTCGATAGGGTTTAAAAAAGATCTCCCGATATTCATGAATCCCCAATGACAGGAGTTCTTTTGGAGGTAGGCCACGTTCAGGCAATTCACTCAGGCTGATGAATTTTTTTTCAATTTGGTCGAGCACATAGTCGGCTTTTTGCGGTGAATCCTGTGTTGCGATATACGAATATATTTCAGCAAGATCATCATTGGCATCTTCGGTGAGAAAAACTTTGAATCCCACTAAATTGTCTCCCTGTTTTCTTGCAAGCGTTTAACAGCTTCGGCGGCTGATATGACTTTTCCATCCTCGATCTGACGATTGCCAAGCGCCAAAATCTTGAGCAACGCCATTGTCTCCTGGGTTTGTTCATACATCCGGATATCCTGAATAACAACTTTTGCCTCTCCATTCTGGGTGATAATGAGGGGTTCGCCTTTATTTCCCAATTGCCGAATGATATCTGCGGCATGGGCTTTCAAATAACTGATTGGTTTTATTTGATTTGAAAGTTTCATCCTTGTCTCCTTTTCAATAGTTAGACTATATTTAAACCAAATTCAGTCTGAATGTCAATGTTAATTTAACCCCTATCTGCCCGTTCAGAGAGACGCCTTCCCCCTGGCCAAACTGCTGCCAGGAAGAGGTTCCTTTTTACCGGAAAGAGAGGGTATAGGTAAAGCCGCTTTCATCCGCGATGGAAAAAGGCTGCGGACATGAATACCTATTGGCATTTTCCTGCAAACGCCGGCACTTCTGCCCCTACTGTCATCAGAAACGGGTCATTGAATTCGGTGAATGGCTGTGCACGGACGTCCTTAAATCAGTGCCACACCGTCAATGGGTGTTCAGTATTCCCAAGCGACTGCGCATTTATTTCATGTATGACCGAAAACTGCTTGCCAAACTTTCCCGCTGTGCCTGGAAAGTTCTCAGCGCCTATCTGAAACAAACCACAACCGACAGCAACAATCCCGGAGCGGTCATTGCCGTTCAAACCTTCGGTGATTTTCAGAATTTTCATCCCCACCTCCACATCATTGCAACAGATGGCTGTTTTGCAGATAATGGAATATTTCAGAAAGGACAGCACCCGAATCCCCAGTACCTCGAAAATCTGTTCCGGTATGAAGCCTTGAAAATGCTCAAATCCAAAGGCAAGATCAATCAGATGATTATTGAAAATATGCTTTCCTGGCATCACAGCGGCTTCAACGTATATTGCGGCAATACCATTTGGCCCCATGATCAGGATGCCATGGAAAAACTCGCACGGTACGTTATCCGTGCAGCATTCTCTCAGGAACGGATGAGCTATATCTCCGCCGATCGGG
>CAMBQS010000394.1 GCA_945870015.1 Desulfocicer vacuolatum DSM 3385 | reverse complement strand
ATTTGCCGGCACCAAAAGCCATTCCGGTCCATAAAAGACCGACCATGATCATTCCCCAAACCAGAGGGAAACTTTTGGCAACTATCGTTTTTCTGCGTCCGGCATTTCCGGAATCCACCATCATGTTAACTCCGTTTCAGTCCTTTAGGGGTAAAAACCAACCCCAGTTCATAATATGGGCGCGTATATTCTTTGGGCAGCGGCGGCAGCGGGTTCGATTTTTTAACGGCTTTAAACACAGAATCATCAAAATAACTGTTGCCGGATTTTTTTTCAAACCAGATGTCGGAAATTTCGCCATTTTGCATAATTTTAATTACGATAACAGACACAAGATCGGTTCGTCCGCCGACAAGCTGTTCATTAAATACCCAGTTGTTTTCAATATGGTTGGGGACCAGCGATCTGTAAAAATCAATGGGCTGTATGCCAAATGCGCCGGTTCCGCCGGTACCGCCCCCTCCACCGCTACCCGAAGCCTGTCCGGATGCAGCAGTTCCCTTTGACGGAGAGCCGGCCGTCGCAGCCTCGGTTTTTTCCACCTTGCTCTTGATACGGTCCAGGGCAGATGCCAGCGGGTCCGAGGGCTTGGTTTCCTCCACCTGCTTTTCAATACGGTTCAACGCATTTTTGATGGCCTGATTGGATTTAAAAGTCTCTTTTTTTAAAGATGTTTTTATTTTCGGCTTCTCATTGGAAAGAGATATGACATCTGCCGATTTTTCAGGCTCTGCTTTAGGTGGATGAGGCTGCGGCTCGGGGACCGACACCTTTTCCGGCTTGGGCGCGGGCGGCTCCGGCTTTGCGGGCTTGGGCGCAGGCGGCTCTGGTTTGGATTCCTGAACTTCGGGTTTTGCGGGCTTTGGCTCGGGAGCAGCAGGCTTGTCTGATTTGGGCCCCGGTTTTTCCGGTCCGGGGTGGCCGGGCGTTCCAATGGAACCGGTAGGTGACATCGTCACCATATTGACCATGATCACGGATGGCACAAATTCTCTTTGTGGAGCAAAATCAGGCAAATACGTAAATATGACAAAAACAAGCACATGAATAACCAGGGAAGCCGCCGCATACCAGCCGATCGAGGCGGTACCGGTTCCTGAATAAAGCAACAAACTGGCATGAGCTGATCCTCGGGCACGCATTCGCTACTTCTTTTTTTCAGGTTTATTATCCAGCGGTACGGTTACCATTCCCAGTTTGTCAATGCCCGCCGCCTTGATCTCCGCCATCACTCGAACAACCGTACCGTAGGGAATATTTTTGTCGGCCCGGAGATACGCCTCCTTGTCCGGTTTACCTTCAAGAATCTTGGACAGCTTACTGCCGAGGATATCCAGCGAAACCTGGAACTCATTGATATAGATCTGGTTGTTGGGATCAATGGTAATGATGAGGTGTTCTTTATCGGCTGTAAGCGGCGCGGACGTGGTCTCCGGAAGCGACACATCAACTCCTTGCATCATCATGGGTGCGGTAACCATAAAGATAATCAGCAGAACAAGCATGACATCAACCAGCGGCGTCACATTGATTTCTGACATCAGCCGGTCGTTATTACCACCCATGCTCATGGATTGCTTCCTTTGGCGGACATAATGTCCCGCTCAATGATATTTAAAAAATCCGCTGAAAAACCTTGAAGCTCCGTCTCGATAATCTTGATCTTCTGCATGAAATAATTAAAAGCAATGACCGATGGAATGGCTGCTGCAAGTCCGGCTGCCGTTGCAATCAAGGCTTCTGAAATTCCCGGAGCCACCACTGCCAGTGTTGCCGACCCTCTAAGTCCAATTCCGTGAAAAGAGTTCATAATCCCCCATACCGTTCCAAAAAGTCCGATAAAAGGCGCCGTGTTTCCCGTTGTCGCCAGAAAAGGCACCATCTGGGTGATCCGCGTAATTTCAGTATTGGTTGCGCGTCTGAGTGCGCGGGTTACATTGTCAATTCCGGCAAAATGGGCGCCCATGGCCAATGTTTCCTGTCCAGAAGCCTGTGGCTTGGCCGGTGGCCCGGATTGGCTGACTTTTTTGAGCTCAACATATCCAATGCGAAACACCTGGGCGATGGGGCTGCTATGAAGCTGCTTGGCTTTTACAAAGGCTTCGGAAAGATCCCGACTTTTCCAGAAATAATCGGTAAACAGCGCCGATTCCCTAAAAGCTTTTCGAATATAGCGATATTTGATGAAAATGATTGCCCACGACATCACCGAAAAGAAAAGCAGCAGCAGCAGCACAAAGTTCACCATCAAGCCGGAACTGCTGATCATCTGAATCAAATTAATATCTTGTGAAACCATTGGACGACTGCTCCGATTGTTGGAATATGGTTACAGCAATATTGTATGGTTCATCAATTTGAATGCATCGAATCCATTGCTGTTGATAAATAAATCGCAAACATTTTTTATAATACTTACCGGATATTATGTCAAGTTATTTCAATAATCCCCTCTGGATATCCAAAATATGGCGGCATGGCCTTCGTTTCTTTAATGCCTTAGCAGCTTTGCAGCATTATCCCCGCAGATCGCATGGATTTGCCCATCCGACAGACCGGCGTTTTTCATTTCATCAACATACCGCAAGGGCTTGAGCAAAGGAAAATCGCTGCCCAGAAGAATTCTATCCAGTCCGAAAGCTGCCGCAACCACCGGATAAATCGCCTGATCATAGAGAAAAGGCGAGGCTGCGGTATCCACATAAACGTTATTAAGGGCTTCCTTGACTTCTTTTTTCAGCAGGTGATAAAAAGGCAGACCTCCCCCCCAGTGCGCCAGAATGATCACGTTGTGCGGAAATCGCCGCACCATCCGGTAAATCTCGGAAAGGGTCATCGGCGCTTTGCCGGGATAAACGTGGCCGATCGGTTCATTGGTATGGATCAATACGGGGAGGCGATTTTCCGCACAGAGGGACATGATCGGAGAAAGTGCATTTAATACCGGCTCATCGATTCCCGATTGATAGAATGCCAGCTCTCCAACGCCCTTCAGCCCCCCCTGAATGCATCGCTCAACCTCTTTTGCCGCAAAAGGGTGCAATGGATTCAGGCAGCAGAATCCGATCAACCGATCCGGATGGGCTGCAACCATTTCCAATATGTAATCGTTCTGACACTGCGCGGTTTCAAACCGGTTCCAGGGAAAACCAAACACCACGGATTTGTCGATGCCCTGCGCGTCCATGCTGGAAATCAATTCGGAGGCGCCCACCAGCCTGGATTTGGGGGAGTCATACAGCAGTTTGAATTCCGGTTCGCCAGGAAAATAGTTTTCCCGATGCTCGCAGATGTCTTTTGGGAAAATATGGGTGTGAATATCGATGATCATGCGTTCCTCAACTAAGCTCTTTTGCCTTTTCAACAGCACCGGCGGCATTTAACCAGTCTCCTGAATGAACAATCATGTTTTCTGGATTTCTAATTCGGGATTGATGTTTTGTCAACAGATATACCAGGG
>CAMBQS010000393.1 GCA_945870015.1 Desulfocicer vacuolatum DSM 3385 | reverse complement strand
AGGGGAAGAATCCGGTGATAATTCCGGAAGATTGCTTCCCGCTGTTTCAACAATCCACCATACTGATCCAGAATCAGTAAATGCTGATCCTCCTTTAAAAGTCCCTGGTGCGCGTGCTGGCCGGAGATGCTGGCAAGATTCTCCGTGATGTCCATAAGCTGCTGCATCGTGGACAGACGGCCATTGATAAACACCTTATGCCGGTCATTTCTTGCAATCACTCTCCGGACAATCAGCCCTTCTTTGGGATCAAACCCCTGCGATTCCATGAGTTGTGCTATTTTTCCATCCGGCTTTACATCAAAACCCGCTTCCAGTTCGGCGGATTCCGAGCCGGTTCGGATCAAACGGCTCGTTGCACGGCTTCCCAGCAGGAGATTGACCGCATTGATGATAATCGATTTCCCGGCCCCTGTTTCACCGGTCAGAACCGTCAATCCCTCTGAAAACGGAACATTCAGATCATCGATAATGGCAAAATTCCGTATGGATAGTTCTCGCAGCATTGTTTACACATTGAACCGGAAATTGATAATATCCCCATCCTGCACAATATACGTTTTCCCCTCTAAACGGACGGTTCCTTTTTTTTTGGCTTCCGGATAACTGCCCGCATCCATCAAATCATTGTACGCAACCACTTCCGCCCGGATGAATCCCTTTTTTATATCCGAATGGATCACCTCCGCAGAATCAACTGCCTCTGTCCTGCTTTTAATGGTCCATGCCCTGACTTCATCTTCTCCCACGGTAAAAAAAGAGATCAGCCCGAGAATCTCATATGACTTTTTAATCACCCGATCCATGGCAGATGCGGTGATATGAAATTCCGCCAGGAATTCTTCTGCTTCTTCCTTTGTCATCTGCGATAGTTCAAGCTCCAGTTTTCCGCGAATCACCAGATAATGGTCTGTTTCCGTCAAAGCATTGGAATCCGGGATATCTGGATTTTCATCATCATTATTATAAAGCACCAAAACCGGTTTGGCTGAAACAAACGCAAACCCCCTCAACGCCTGCGCACCGGAAAGCTCCGGATCATTTCTCAGGGGTTTTTCCTGGTTCAGGTATTCCAGGCATCGCTGAAGCAGGGAGTGTTCTTCCGGATTTAGTTTTTTCCCCCTTTTTTTATCCAGCTCGATCCGTTCAAGGCGTTTCTCCACCACGACAAGATCTGCAAATATCATCTCCTGGTCCAGTTCAAGAATATCAGCTCCAGGTTTGGGGTCTTCCGTTCCAAACCCCTTGAAATTCCTTACAACATGGATGAGCGCATCACAGTCCCGGATTTCATTCCAGACATGCGGATCATTTTTTGCTGATTTGCGGCCAGGCAGAAAATATTCCACCTGGGCATAGATGGTTTTTCTGGGATTGTACATTCTGCTCAAAATATCAACCCGTTCATCCGGAACCGGTATGGTACCGATCTGCGCTTCACCCGAATGCCCTGCTCCTGCTGTATTTTTGGTCAACGCCTCAAATATCGTTTTTTTCCCGGCGCCTGATACGCCGATAATGCCTAATTTCATTTTGTTCTCCCTGAATGCGGTATTGCCGCCCGACATCCTTTGCATCCAAATCAGGATTCGTATTTGCAACACCTTTCTGACCTGTGATTCGAAAATATCCGACACAAGTTATACCCGAAGAGGGTTCAAGGCAAATAAAAAATACAGGAATTTGTATTTCCTTTGACACAAATTAAAATTTATCCTACTATCGGCCAATCCATCCAACCGATAAAAGATTCCGGTACGTTTTCTGGCCTGAGTGAAATATTTTTTATTTTTTCTTAACGATATCTTACCCGTTTGAAGTGACCAGAACAGAAGCCATACTAACCAGGCTGATCTGTAAAAAAATCCTTATGGAAGGATGTTTTCAGAAAAGCCTATTGACACGAAGGGAGGTTCAAAATGGGTGACAGTATTTATAAAATCATTGAATTGGTCGGCACAAGCGATGTTTCATGGGAAGCGGCTGCAAAAAATGCAGTGGAAACAGCAGGGAAATCCCTTAAAGATCTGAGAATTGCAGATGTAGTCAAAATGGATATGAAGGTCGAAAATGGGAAAGTCGTCTCCTACAGAACACGGGTCAATCTTTCTTTTAAATACGAATTATAATCAGACAACGCACCGAAATCGTACATCATGTCTGATCGTTCTATTCAAAACCGGACATGAGACACCTTCCGATCCGGTTCCAAATCACAAAAGGGCTGATCGCATCTGATCAGCCTTTTTCACAGTTCACGCTCTCCACTATACATTCTTTTTACCCCTTACCCCTCACATACCCGAACCGAACAGCACGCTGGTTTTTAAATAAAAAGGTTTGCATTTTAATCCAGCATGTTAGACGCATACGAAAAGGCGGAGTGCTTATATATATTTGAAATTGCTTATATTTATCAATAGATCGTCTGGCTGTGAAAAATGTTTTTTGACGATTGACCATTGCAGAATATTTCGATATACTCTTGCCCATGTTAAATGGCTCATCGAATTTTGTCTTTTCTTGTTTTATTCTCATCCTCATCATAAAATGATCAGTCAAAACTCAAACAGCCAAAAATATAAATCGGAAACATGGAATTATCATGAATAATATCAATAGAATTCTGATTGAAAAACCCAACCTGGAAGAACTGACAAAAGAATATACTGTTGTGGATCTCCACTTTCACTCCAATCATTCTGATGGAAAAAACAGCATTGATGAGATTGCCAAAACAGCAGAAAAGCTGAATATCGGCATTGCCGTAACAGACCATAACGAAATTCAAGGGGCTGTTGAAATCAGTAAGAATCATAATATCTTAAGTATTCCCGGAATTGAAGTGACCTCCAAGGAAGGGACACATGTCCTTGTATATTTTCGAAAAATTGCGGACTTGAAAACCTTTTACAAAAAAAATATCAGACCCAATCTGGGCCATGATAAAATGAGTTCCATCTCTCTTCATCTTTCGGAAATTATCAAAACAGCAAAATGTTTTGATTCCCTGACAGTATTCCCCCATCCGTTTGGCAGTGCCTATGCCGGTGTCTGCAATTCAAGCCTTCCAGCAGAACAACAGGCTTCCCTTCTGAAAGCAATTGATGGAATCGAGGTATTGAATGCCGGGAACCTGAAAAAATCAAACCTGCGAAGTGCCATGCTGGGGTTCAACCTGAATAAAGTCGTTACCGGTGGAAGTGACGGCCATGCGGTCAGCCATATGGGAAAGGTTGTCTGTTATGCGGATTGCACGAACACCCTGAATGATTTTTTCAATGCTCTGAAAAATCGTGAAAACAAGGTGATTGGAAAAGAGATCAGCATGATTCGCAAAGTCACTTCCCACAGCATGAAGCTGAAAAGCAATTTTAAAAATTACCAGAACCTCATCGAAAAAAACATTCAATATGGCCGAGCTGTTTTGCATCTGAAATCCAAAATGCTGCGTGAAAACTTCAGCTTTAAAA
>CAMBQS010000392.1 GCA_945870015.1 Desulfocicer vacuolatum DSM 3385 | reverse complement strand
CCAGAATGGTTTTGTCTTCTGCGTTGTAAAACCATTCATAGGGGATCTGGACAGCGCCGGTCATGTGACCGCCTCTGGCTTCTCCATACAACTGCCATCCATTGTATTCTTCATCTGTCCGGGAGTCAATGACTGCAAAATCTTCACTTCCCAGCCGGCTGCGGATATAATCGACTGATGGGTTCAGGTCTGCTTTGGTTTCTGCTGTAAATACGGCTGGATCTAGAGTTGTTTTAGAAGGGCCGGATTCGGTATCCTTGCCGTCAGCTACCCATTTGTCCCAGCCTCCATTCAGTATCTGGATATTCGGACACCCCATATAGTCCAGCATCCAGAATATTCTCCCGGCCGATCCCCAGGATGCCAGGGTGTCATCGTAGATCAGAAAATTCATGGTGCGGGTGATGCCGAGCCCGCCTAATATATTTTCAATTTCCGGAGTAGTCTTTAGTTTGCCTCCGGGAAAATTGCAGAAGATCTGCCAGGTGATATTGACGGCTCCCGGAATATGGCCTGCCTCAAATGCGGTTTGTGAACGGGTGTCAATGATCAGGGTGTCATCCTCAGCATTCGCAAGGTCTCTGTTTGAGATCTGATCTTCCAGTTCATCAGCAGACATGATCAGATTGACGTTGGGATAGGTATTGCTTGGGGTTTCATTTTTGCTTTCACTGGAATCCCCGCACCCCATGAGGCCAGTCAGAACAATTATGGCCAGGAGCCAAATTGCGGGTTTTGCTTTTTTGATTGCCATTTCATCCTTCTCCTTTTTTTTAAAAATCTTTCGGCATTTTCAGTACGGTTCTATTGAAAACGATCTGTAACAAGAATGCTGAAATACCTTGGCAGATAGGGAATGGCAAATTGATTATATTTATCTTATTGGATTGTTGTATTGGTTTTATCGATACGGGCCATAATACCGACGGTATATCCGGGAGGTGTCCGGCCTTTGCCGGAGGCGGGTTACCATGTAGATCGCCACATTTTTTATTACCCAGCTTACGTTTCGATATCCCGCTTGCTCCCATCGTCTTGTGGATGCCAGGGCATTTCCAAAAAGGTATGTCCGGCGTCCCAGCCGATGGAGCCGGAGTGAAAATTCAACATCTTCCATGATTGGAATGTTGGGAAACAGGTTTTGGGAAACCACGGGAGATCTTCGAAAAAATTGCACCTGATCCCCGAAGCTGATTTTCAAAAAAGCAGCCCGGAAAGAATTGGCCAGCTCAATGAACCGGAACCGGGTCAGAGATGAATCAAGCCGGCAGCCGATGGCTCCGCCCACGATGTCCGGACAGCGATTCAAGACAGCGATCACGCGATCAATTTCGTTTTCCGGAAGGATGGTATCTGCATGAACCACTGCCACCACATCTCCGGATGCCTTGTCGATACCCGCTTTTATCTGGCCGCCGCGGCCGCCGCCGCTTTCAATGGGCCGTTCATGGATCAGCACTATAGCTCCAGCCTCTCGTGCCAGCGATTGCGTCTGGTCATTGGATCCGGCGTCTACTACGATAATCTCGCAGATATGGGGATTTCCGGCAATGGAGCGTATGCAGCGGACAATGTGATGCTCTTCATTTCGAGTGGGGATGACGATGGAAACCGTTCGGCAGCGTTTTGCTGGTCTGGTTTTTCGGGTCTCGATCCATGTCCTGACTGTTTCCCAGGCTATTAAAAACAGGAAGGGCACCTGGACAGCAGTTTGCGCCCATGCCGGAAACCCTTGGCCGATGGTTGTGATAGTGAAATTGGATTTTTTTTTCAACACACTCTCATGTCACAGGGAAAATGTCTAATTTATAACATCTATTCTTATTTACTTTTTATCAAGATTGTCCAAAAATGATTTTATTGTTACCATGGATACAATAGAGACTGAAAATATGCAATCACCCTCAAGAAAGAGGGAGTAATCAAAACTATTGGGTAATCGAAACCCAACACTTTTAATTGCACCCCAAGAAAGAGGACAACATGATAAAACATGCGGTACGGTTCGGAAATAAAATGATCATCATCGGCCTTCCGCTGTTGACCTTCATCATCTATTTCATGATGTTCCATCTGCCGGACCTGCGTCTTTCCGTTCCGGAATGGATCAGCGGGTGTGCCTTGATCACCATCCTGCTTGCACTGGGAGTTTATAGAGGGCAAGAGGGATCAGCAGCCTGGTCCTTCGGATTCATCATCAGTATGGGTGCGGTTTTCCGGGTTTTGTTTTTGATGCGGCCTCCGGAATTATCCGATGATATTTACCGCTACTTGTTTGACGGTCAGGTACTTCTTTCCGGGGCCAACCCTTATCATGCTGCTCCTCTGGATGCGCTTTCCAGTCATTCATCGCTTTTCGGGCTGGCTGCCCTGATCAATCATGCGGATCTTCCGACCATTTATCCGCCGGCCGCACAGTTTGTATTTGCCGCAGGTGCTTTTCTGGGTGGAGTCTTTGGCATGAAGCTTTTGCTGGTGGCTCTGGATCTTTTATCCTGTGTCCTGATGGCGCGGATACTGCACCAGTTTGGCCGTCCACAATCCTGTCTTATCCTTTATGCCTGGCATCCCCTGCCGGTGATGGAAATCGCCGGTTCCGGTCACATTGACAGTGCCGTGATTTTTTTTACATTCATGAGTCTGTTTTTTTTGATGAGGTCAACATTCACAGCAGGAGGATTCAAAATCAAATGGCATTCCCTGTCCGGATGGGCTGCCGGATTTTTCCTGGCCGCAGCGGTATTGACCAAATGGCTTCCTTTGATGTTCCTGCCGGGAGTGGCCCTGTTGAGCTGTTCGGGTAACCGAAGGTCGGCGGTCTATGGATTCCTGTTGGGTGGGATAGCCATGATGGGGGTTTTCTGGCCGGAAGTGCAAAATGGGCTTCACACCTTGTCCATATATGCCGCCAACTGGGAATTTTCAGGATTTGCTTTCCGGCTGCTCCGGGCTGTTTCAGGTTCTGGCGGGATTGCGCGCCTGGTTCTGGCTGCGGTGTTTACCGCAGTTGCGGGAATTGTATATTTCAGATGTTATCGGGCCATCGGCGGTTTCCGGCAAGGGAAAACCTTTGGTGACGGTCTCCTGATTTTTAAGGCAGTTTACGGTGTCGTGATCGCCTTTCTGATTTTGACGCCGACCCTGCATCCCTGGTATGTCCTGTATCTCGCTGCGTTCCTTCCATTTACCGGAGGAGCAGCAGGCATGGTGCTCTCCTGGTCGGTTTTCTTAGGGTATCGGGTTATGATATTGTATGGGATGACCGGACAATGGATTGAAAACGATTTTTTCCCAATGCTCCTGGTTGCCGGGCCAATGGCTGCCTTTATACTTGCCGCCGTCAACCGGAAAATAGCCGGAAAATTTCAGGAAAAGTCTCCGAATCATTTCCCCGGCTGAAATGAAACAGCAACGGTCCAGGTCGTGCCTTTGGCCGTGTTTTCTCCCCACAGGGCCGGGGTGTATCCCAGTTCCAGACC
>CAMBQS010000391.1 GCA_945870015.1 Desulfocicer vacuolatum DSM 3385 | reverse complement strand
TTCCGGCCTTCGCCGGAATGACAACAACGGATTTTTGAAATTGACTCCCTTTATATAAACTTGATTGATAAGAAAGTAAATAAATAACCGAAATACAGATTCAGAATCATATGTTTCCCAGCACATCTGATCCCGGATCAAAAAGCATTGGACGCATGGCATGCTGCTTGCTTAATTCAGAGACATAGGAATGTGTGTGCTGATCCTGATAAAATAAGATCACAAGTAAACACGGGAGGTAACCATGCTGCATTTGGAACAGATAAAAAATAATAGAAATCTGGTGAATCAGATAGACTGGGACATGACTCCTGAAGAAGCGGTCAGGCTGTATCTGGAATGGGGAAACAACTGGGCAAGGGGCAATTATGTCATCCGATCCAAAGAGGATGTTTCCCATTACTTTGTCGTGGATACATGGGGAAAGGTTCCCAAAATTTTTCTGATTCGAAGAAACTCGGATGAGGCCAAGGAACTGGCTGAGATTGATATGCCTGATGATTTGAAACAGCAATTTTTGAATTCAATTGGGCACCACAGGGGGGTTTACGCCATTGAGGGCGAAATCAAAACATGGCTGAAAAAACAATTCAATCTCCTGAATTGATTCAGGTGAGCCAGTTTCAAAGGTCTCTTGTTGCAAATTAGCTCAGGTGTAAAGAAAAGCTGCCATTTTGATCATCCCTGATTCACGGCGGAAAGATTTGATATTCAAGGCTGAATATGTAATAGCTGGACATTGCCAACAACCATAAAAGAGACAACATGGGCAGTCATTTCTTTACCAAAAGGTCCTTGATTCATGCACCGGTTGAAGAGGTTTTCAGATGGCATTCCCGGCCCGGAGCGATTGAGCGGCTCAGTCCGCCCTGGGATCCCCTGAAAGTTTTGATGCGGTCCGGTGGAATTGAAAAAGGAGCTGAAGTTTTTCTGGAGATGAAAGCCGGGCCTGTTCCCTTTACATGGCATGCGCTGCATACCGACTTTCAGGAAAACGATTTTTTCCGTGATCAGCAGGTCCGCGGCCCTTTCTCAAAATGGATTCATACCCACAGGTTTTTTCCGGATCCGGAAAATGGTTGTATCCTTGAAGATGAAATCGAATACCGGCTGCCGTTTCATTTTTTCTCAGGATTTCTAACCGGAAAAATGATCCGAAAAAAACTGGAAAGAATATTCCGGTACCGGCATCGGATTACACAGCAGGATCTTGCCCTGCATCTGTCTGAAAATGCCTCTGAACCCATGACCATCCTGATATCCGGCGCCAGCGGCGTGATCGGGTCCGCCCTTGTCCCCTTCCTGACAACCGGTGGACATCGGGTTGTCCGACTGGTCAGAAGGAAGCCGGACAACTCCGGTGATGAGATATTCTGGAATCCTTACTCCGGTGAACTTTGTCTGGATAAAATTAACAAGATCGATGCGGCCATTCATCTGGCAGGCGATCATATTGGAAGCGGCCGGTGGACTGACCAAAAGAAAAATCTGATTATCCAGAGCCGGATCAAGGGGACTGCCTTGATTGCAGAAAAACTGGCTGCCCTTGACAAGCCGCCAAGGGTCGTGATCTGTGCTTCAGCTATCGGCTATTATGGAGACCGGGGAAATGAAATCCTCGATGAGAACCATGGGCCGGGAAATGACTTTATTTCAAAGGTATGCGATCAATGGGAACAATCCGCCCTCCTTCTTACGGAAAAAGGAATCAGAACCTCATTTCTGAGAATTGGTGTTGTGCTGACTCCGCTTGGCGGGGCATTACAGCGGCTCTTATTGCCATTCAAATCCGGTTTCGGAGGAAGAATCGGTTCCGGTGACCAGTATATAAGCTGGGTCGGCATGGAAGATGTCCTGGGATCGATCCATCATATTCTTTCCAATGATTCCATCAGCGGCCCGGTCAATATTGTCGCCCCCAATCCGGTCACAAACAACACATTAACAAAAACACTCGGCGAAATCCTGTCGCGTCCGACACTCTTTCCCATCCCATCCAAACTGATCCAATTCGCATTCGGGGAGATGGGAAAGGAGATTCTCCTTTCCAGTACCCGTGTGATGCCGCAAAAACTCCTCCAGACCGGTTACCGGTTTAAAAATCCAGTTCTTGACGAAGCATTGAAGCAAATGTTAGGAAAACCCTGACAAGGAATCATCCAAACGGGAAAAACAGATAAAATCGATTTCACGAAAAAGTTATCGGTATCGAGGACATATGAGCATTCGACTTCGCCTGCTGTTTGCAGTACTCATGATCATTGCACTTTTTTTTGGTTTCCTGCACCTGTTTGTCCCGGGTTTCCCCTACAATTTTGAAAGACTGCATGTGTTCCTGTTTAACCTGTGCTGCGGCGGAACACTGATCCTGTTTTACACAGAACAGGAAGTCGCCCTGTCCCGGAAAGTGAGCCTGTTTCTGGCTGGTGCTGTCTGCTATGCCGTGTTTGCCTTCTTTCATCTGTATATTCCGGCAATGATACTGTCTCTGATTCTTGCAGGAATTGTTGAAACCATCCGGATAGAGCATTTTTCTTTTTTCCCAGTCGGTTTTTTCAGAAAAGAGGATGTATCATTAAAATTTCACCAGGCATCCCTTTTATGCCTTTCCATGGCACTCATCATGTCCTGTCTGGTTATTTTGAATAACGAATACCTCCGGATAATCTCCATGCCCAAACTTCAACTGGATACCTTTTTCCTGGGATTTTCTTTCCCGGTATCCCTGATCACCATGTCCCTGATTTTTTCTTTGATGGAAAAAGATAACTATAGAATATTTTCGATCATGAAAGAGATCGGATTCTGGAATGTAAACCTGGGGGTCATCATTTTTTTTCTTTTAATCATTTTTGAAAAACTGCTGCCCCAGGTTTTTGTCACCGGCGTCCTGTTTTTCACTGTGTTCATGATTTTTGTTCTTTATCGTAAAGTCGGCAGGGAATTGCAGCAAAAAAACTTTCTTACTTCCGGGATGATCTTTCTTCTGGTTACGGCTGTCACCGGCATACTCTACATTTTTCTGGAATTTAACTCAGACTACAGCCCCATAAAATACAAGTGGCTCCTCCGGGTTCATTCATTTGCCTCCCTCTACGGATGGAACCTCTGTGGCCTGTCCATCATATGCCGGTATCATGATTTCCCGATCCGGTTCCACTCAACCACAATTATCCTCCTGCACTGGATTACCGTAATGGTACTTGCTCCATTTGGAAATTATTACCGGCCTCTGGCAGTACTTGCAACGGTCTGCTACATATATATTCTCTATGTCCTTCTCTTCAGCAAGGGAAACACTTACCAGGCAACCAGTTCTGCGTGAGCCGTTGCGATTACTATCTCAGCTTGTAAATGCTGAACTCTTTATTCTCGTAAACAAGCTGAAACCTTTCCTGAGCGGATAAAGAAGTGAATTCCTCACGAGTGATCTGCATTTTATAAGCATCTTCATTCGCTCTGACATACATGCATAAATAATCTGCCCGGGAAAACCCGTTCACGTCAGTCAGTCTCACACTTT